>NZ_JBQERN010000025.1:0-32857 GCF_056535105.1 Ruegeria sp. O5
ACAATCTCTTCGGGCTTCGGTCGCTTGTTTGCCATTCGTGGTCCTCCGTTTCCTAAACATAGCGGTGGACCAGTTCAGTTGGGGAGGCTCAGTACGAAGCCTCGATAGCTTCCAATCGGGTCAGGTCGAAGACTTGGTTACGGAATTTGGCCTCAACCCAGCTGAAGTTACCGAAGTGCGCGGAGATTCAGACGATCAAGCCCTTTGGATCAGATATCTGAAATAATGAATCGTCTGCACCCGCTACACTTGCGTTCCCCAGCAATCCACTTATGAAAGTGCCATCAATTGACCTCGGGGAAAGCTTACGATGCGCATGCGCGATACGTTCATCAAACCGATGCACCCTGAAGGCATTCAGTTTGTCGCGATCTTTGCCGCCATCACGGTCGGTCTGTTTCTCCTGTCCGACATTCTGGGCTGGATTGGCGTCGGCCTTACGGTCTGGTGCTACTATTTCTTTCGCGACCCCGAACGCGTATCACCGACAGGGGAAGGCTTGATTGTCAGCCCGGCGGATGGGGTGGTTTCGCTAATCGAAGCGGCAGTGCCGCCGAGTGAGCTTGGGATGCCAAACACGCCCCTCACTCGTGTCAGTGTATTCATGAGCGTCTTCAATTGCCATGTGAACCGCACGCCCATTGAAGGTGAGATCACCGCCGTTGCCTACCGCCCCGGCAAATTTTTCAACGCATCCCTAGATAAGGCCAGTGCCGATAACGAGCGCAACAGCCTGCGTATTCGAATGAGGAATGGTCAGGACCTGGCTGTGGTCCAGATTGCCGGCCTAGTGGCCAGACGGATCGTCTGCTTTGTGAAACCTGGCAACGCGCTTCAAACCGGAGAGCGATTTGGATTGATCCGTTTCGGTTCCCGTCTGGATGTTTATCTTCCAGATGGCGTGGAGCCGCAGGTGCGTGTCGGGCAAACGATGATTGCCGGCGAAACTATCCTTGCCAGTTTGCACACACCCAATGAAAAGTAGGTGGCTGGATCAGTGACAGAACCATCCGAACAGGAAGAGACCGGGTTTGCGCTGATTCATTTGCTGCCCAATGCACTGACAATAACAGCCATTTGCGCGGGCCTGTCGGCAATCAGATTTGGCGTTCAGGGCAACTACGAGCTTGCGGTGCAGTTGATTATAGCCGCTTGTGTGCTGGATGGGTTGGACGGGCGCATTGCGCGCTTGCTCAGCAGTGACAGCAAAATCGGGGCAGAACTGGATTCGCTTGCGGATTTCTTGAACTTCGGTGTTGCCCCGCCGCTTGTTCTCTATTTCTGGGCTTTGCAGGATGTACCCAGTGCTGCATGGCTCGCCGTGCTGTTTTTTGCGGTGTGCTGCGTTATGCGCCTTGCTCGGTTCAATGTGGGCAGCAAGTCCGAGACCTGCGAACATGACAGCGCTTATTTCGAGGGGGTTCCGGCCCCTGCAGGGGCGCTGCTGGTCATGTTGCCAATGTATCTGTCCTTCGCTTTCGCGGATGCGCCCGCGCTGCCCAGTATATTGATTTGCCTCTTCATCGTGATCATTGGTCTTTTGCTTATCAGTCGCATACCGACCTGGTCTTTTAAAACCACGCGGATTTCACGCGAGAACGCGAAGTTTTTTCTCATCGGTGTCGCTGTTGTTGGCGCCGCGCTGCTGACCTTTGCCTGGGCCACGCTGATCGCGCTTTGTGTCGGATATGTGGGAATGGTCGCCTGGGCGTGGATTGACAGGGAAGCACCTTCTAACCGTTAAGGATACGATATGGACATCAAAGCCGTTCAAACCTCTTACGCTCGCTGGGCACCCGTCTATGACAAGACGTTTGGGGCCGTCACCAATGTCGGGCGGCAGCATGCGGTTGACTATATCAACAGACGTCCTGGCAAGGTTCTGGAGGTTGGCGTGGGCACCGGGCTGTCACTGGAACATTACGGACCCAGGACTCAGGTGACCGGAATCGACTTCAGCGAGGACATGCTGCAAAAAGCACGCGGCAAGGTAAGAGATTTATCCCTGAGCCACGTTGCGGAGCTAAGGCAAATGGATGCCCGCGCGCTTGATTTCCCAGACAACCATTTCGATACGGTTGCAGCGATGCATGTGCTGTCCGTCGTTCCAGAACCGGAAAAGGTAATGGCGGAAATTGTGAGGGTCTGTAAACCCGGCGGCAGTGTGGTGATTACGAACCATTTCAAACGAGAGCGAGGTCTGCTGGCAACCTTGGAACGCGCGTTTGCGCCAATTGCTAACACAATCGGTTGGCACTCTGACTTCGAAATCGACACGGTATTACAAGAGCAAGCGCTAACTGTCGAAGAGCAAAGAGCCCTACCACCGATTGGGATGATGACCTTTCTGGTTTTGAGAAAGTCAGTGGTTGCATAGTGGTCTAATGAAAAGTTAGCGCCTACTAAAACAGGAAGCCGAGCAGAATGACAGGTATTGCCAAGTTGATGACCTGAGCATGTGAGGTATTGGCGAAGACAGGATCAAGCGGTCATTTCCGCAGTGTACTCGTCCCAGAGGTTGAACGCGTCGGAACGAGCGTGGCGGTAAGAGTTTGCGGTGAGTTGATAGCGGCTGGGGCGGAAGACCAGGTTGATTTTGTCATGCGCAGACAGAAATCTCTGAGCCTTTAGGTCAGACTTGAACCGGCCCATGATCTTTTCTCGTTTGCGGGTTGGTTGGTGCGACACTTCGATGGCGTTATTCAGACCTTTGTGGGCATGATGGTCAACCTCTGGTGCAAGTATTTTGATCGGCTTGATATAGCTGCGCAATTTGTCGGTGATGACGACCCTGGGTTCGCCAAACTTGGCAACCGGCCCGTTGAAAAAACGCTTTGCAGCTTTAGCATTTCGGCGCGTTTGCACGAGAATGTCGAGCACGTCGCAATTTGCGGCGATCGCCCGCCACAACCAGTGTTTGTTGCCACGGATCATGATTACGACTTCGTCCATGTGCCACTTGTCATTCGGCCATGGACGATCCCGTCTGATACAATCTACAAAGTGTCAACCGAAGCGATTGACCCATAGCCGAACTGCTTCCCGGCTTACGATCACGCCCCGAGCAGCCAACAGATCCTCAACGTCAGCTGTGCTCAACCCAAAGCGATGGTAAGCCCAGACCGCGTAAGCAATGATCTCACGAGGAAAGCGAAAACCTTTCAGGAGTGGCATGATCGTTGGGATGTTCATTAGCGCGACATAGCTGGATCATTCAACGTGAACAACTTGGCAATACCGTCGAGTTAGGTTCTTTCGCAAACTTCTCTGAGATCTGCATACATGAAGCTGGAGGGACGATTGTCCAGCCAGTTGGCTGAACTGCTGAAAAAGACGGAATATGGGCTTGAATTGACCTTTGCTGATCTTCTTGAAGACTGTTCGGAAACTACTCGATGGGACCGAACATGAGATCACGTACGTTCGACAATTGGGCAACAAGGCCGAAGACAGTTACTCAGCTGCGTCCACGCGAACCGTCCTGATGCTGGGATCAATACGGCTGTAGGCGGCCAGAAGTCGCGCCGACCACTTCTGCGAAATATAATCGGCCATGAATCGTGACGGTGCGATAAGGACAACACGCCCCCCTGCCCTTTCAGCTTCGGACAGATGTTGAAACCAGCTTGCCCACAGTTCCGGATCGCGACCGTGTAGAATCGCCTGTACCTGCGACCACACATCCCCAGCTGGGCTGTCAGGGGTACTGGGTTTGGTTGCAAAGGGTACGACATTCGTTTCGGGTTCCGGCACGTCAGTCATCCGGGCTTGAAAGTCCGATCCGATAACAGACCACACCTCTTCGGTGTCAATCAGGATTTGTTTCAGATCGATCTCGTACACGGCTACACGACCCCGCGCAGCGGGCCGTTTTACCGTTACCCAACCTAATGTGCGAAATCTGGACATTTCGCGCTTTACGGTTCTTTCGTTCACTGCCCACAGGCGCGAAATTTCTTCCCGCCCAATGGATAATTCGTTGTTGCGCCAGTTATACCGGGTCGTAATCAACGAAATGATACGCAAAATACTTCGTTGTCGGTGCTTGTCGCCTGACAGCGCATGAACGGTCAGAGCAGATAGTATATCATATTTCAAAGCCGGCGCATTTCGCCCGACCGGTTTCGCAAGCTGCATATCCGTTCTCACCGCTCAGTCTGCCTCTGGCGGGTGTGTCCCGCCAATCTCGCGCCGTTTGCCAACGCTTTTCGTCATCTTGGCCTAATTAGCGTCCAAAGCTTCGATTCTGTCAAGCCAAGACTGGAACATCGCGAGATCTTGCGCAGATCAAACTCAAAAACCGAAAAGAAATTTGGTGAAATATTGGTGATGGGGGTCATTCTGTGTGTCCCCTTATTGGGTCTTTGTGTCCCCCTATATGTGGTTATTTCCTTCGGTCCGTCCCCCTAAATACTGGCTGGATAGGGCTGTCTTGATCTTTTTGTTCCAACTGGGGCGGTCGAATCGCTTCGGGTGTTTTTACGCCTTGTTTTCTTACCCGTGGGTAAGATCGTACTCTCATCATAATTTCTTTTGCGTAAAGTGCAAATCAAGCGTAAATAGGAAACGAGTAGAAATTTACGTTCCAAACTAAGAGACCCGAGGCATGTACACGCACGAAGACCTGAACGCATTGCGCAATCAGTCCCTCAAGTTGCAGGGGTGGATTCGCCAGCAGACCTTTAGCCCTGAGATGGAGAAAACGCTCCGCCGGTTTTCCAGCTGGGAAGTGTCCGAACTGATCTTCCGGGTGAACCAGTCAACCTTTCGCGGAAAGCTTGCAGCCGATCCTTCCCTACCTGGTGGAGAAGTTGAGCCCGACGGGCGTCAGCGCTGGTTCAGCCTGGAAGAGGTGAACGAGCTTCGGCGACGGCTCAAGATTAATCGCAAGTCACTGATGCCCCCTCGCCCTGAAGGCAAGCGCGCCATTCGTGCGGCTGTCGCAAACTTCAAGGGTGGCGCGGGAAAGTCGACCGTGGCGCTGCATCTTGCCCATGCAGCCGCCCTGGATGGGTATCGGGTCCTTGTGGTGGATTTCGACCCTCAGGCAACACTAAGCCATTCGATGGGGCTGACGGATGTGGCCGAAGATTATACGGTTTGGGGGATCATGGCGCGTGACCTCATTCGTGAAACAGAACGCATGAATAACCGCCCCGCCGCTGCAGAATCGGGAACCGCCCTGCCTCGCCGGGAGTTGCCGCCGGCGATAACAGATATGGGCCTGGGCGATCTGCGAATTGCTGATTTCATCAAGAAGACCTCCTGGTCGACGATCGATGCGATACCTTCCTGTGCGAACGCAGCCTTTGTTGAATTTGCGTCGGCCCAGTACCGGCACCTGAATCCCGAATGGTCCTTCTTTGCGGCGGTGTCCCGGTATCTGGATCAGATTCCGGATGACGCCTATGACCTTATCCTGTTCGATTGTCCGCCCGCAATCGGGTACCAGTCTATGAACGCGGTCTTTGCCGCAGACATGCTTTATATCCCTTCTGGGCCCGGATATTGGGAGTATGACTCGACCACATCGTTCATCGGCCAATTGGCAGAAGCGTTGGAAGATCTGGCCTATGGGTTCGACAAGACCTTACCCACGGGTAAGATTGGGTTGCCCAAAACCTTCTGTGAGTTGCGGTTCCTGTTGACGCGGTATGAACCGGGCAATGCGCTGCATCTGGCGATGTTTGATGCCTTTAAGAAGGTATTTGGCGAGCACGTCGCACAGCACCCGGTGGAAATGACCCGTGCGGTGGAGCAGTCTGGACGTTTTCTGAGCTCGGTCTACGAAATGGATTACCGCGAAATGACCCGCGAAACCTGGCGGCGTGCCCGCTCAACTTTCGACAATGTGTATGAGGAATTCCGGGGCGTAATGCTATCGGCCTGGGACAAGGTGGAGGATGACGCATGAGCCGCAAGCGGAGAATGTTCGATATTGATCTACCGGCTATGGATGACATTCCTGTTGGTAAGGTGCCGGATAAAGTTTTCGAAAAACGACGTGGCCCAATGGCCGCTGCAATTTCGGAAAATGCCGACGCTTTGCGTGATCAGCAATCGACAGAGCAATCCATCCGTGCAGAAAACGATCGTCTTGCACACGAACTGGTGCGGCTGAGAGCTGAAGGTTTGGTGACAGAACGAGTGGTGCTGAACGACGTTGTAACGGAAAAGCTGACGCGAGATCGCAAACCCGGTCCCGATCCAGAACTGGATGAACTTAAGGACTCGATTAGGGAGATCGGCTTGTCCAACCCGATCCGCCTGGAGCGCAGGTCGGACGGGCTGTATGAATTGATCCAGGGCATGCGCCGTTTGTCTGCCTATCGTGCCTTGTACGATGAGACCGGCGACGAAACCTATGCCAGAATTCCAGCGGGGATTTCTGATGCGGGTGATCTGGACAACAGTTATCGGCGTATGGTCGACGAGAACCTGATCCGAAAGGATATCTCATTTGCGGAAATGGGCGCCCTCGCCCGTGCATATTCCGAAGACCCTGCGAATGACTGTCCCGATGTCGACAAGGCGGTGTCCACGCTGTTCAAATCTGCCAGCTACACAAAGCGCAGCTATATCCGGTCTTTTGCCAGTTTGCTGCTGATGCTGGACAAAGTTCTGACCCACCCGAACGACATTCCGCGAAACGTGGGTGTTGAGCTAAAGCGCAAATTTGACGCGACGCCAGGTCTGGTTCGCCAGGTAAGCGAGGCACTGAAGAGTGAGCCTGATCGGGATGGCGCGCGTGAAGTCGCAATTCTGAGGTCATTTCTAGGTGAGCCAGAAGCTGTGTCCTCGAAGAAGACGGAAGCCGCTAGTGCAGGTAAACCACGCCGCGCGAAAACAACTTTTCAGGTTTCGGGCAGGGCAGGGATCGCGAAATGTGCTGCTTCTAGTGGAAGGATTGAGGTGCGGTATGATCTGGATTTTACCCGCGTTGATCGAAGCAAACTGGAGGCAGCAATTGCCGCGCTGCTCGATGCGCTTCCCGAGGAAGATGATCTTACCCACGGGTAAGATCACGAACTAGCAAGTCAGGTGAAGGCGTCGGAAAGGTTTCGGCGCCTTTTTTGTTTTGCCGCGCAAAGGGTAGGGGCCTTGAGTGACATTGTCGGGTACATCCACTGTCCAAGCTGAACCGGAGGGCGCGGGCCATGGCGTGAACGGGGTAACCGGCATATCAAAGCTTGCTGTCACACCAAGTATGAAGTTTCTCAAAATATCGATTATGGACATAATCTGCTTAGGCATATATCTCCGGCCTGTCGAAAACAGGTGGCGCCGGGATCGTCGCGCTTGCCCTGCCGACCCGCCGAACGTCAAACTTACCTAGTGCGCAGGCATCGTTGCGATGTTTACAGTCGAAGATCAGTCGGTTGTGATTTGAGGCACATGTAGTGTTAGCCACTTGCATAAACTACAATATATGCCAACAGCGCTGGCTTAGCACCCAAAAAGATGTGTCGCGAACTCTGGGGTCTGGTTGACGCGCATATGTGATCTGAGGTTTGTACTCGTCGAACAGTTTTGAACAGGTTGTTTGAGCATGATCTCATTGAACGGCTGTCATTTCTCAAGGATGCAGTTTTGTACGCTGTGTACTTCCATCTGCGTTACACGGTGTCGTATCGGGACTTAGAAGAAATCCTGGCGGAACGCGGCGTTCAGGTGGACCATGCCGCTCTCATCAGGTGGGTCGTGAGGTATTCACCGATGATCGCAGCAAGATCGCAGTCGAAGAAACGCCCAACGCCGAGCTCTTGGCGCATGGACGAGACATATGTTCGTGTTCGCAGCAATTGGATGTACCTTTACAGGGCTGTCGACAAGGCAGCAGATACCCTTGATTTTATGCTGTCTGAGCGGAGGAACCGTCCAGCGGCAGCTAGGTTCTTTGCCAAAGCGCTGTCTTCAAATGGAATCCCGAGCAAGATCGTCATCGACAAAAGCGGAAACAACGCAGCGGGCATTCGAGAGGTGAACAAAATCTTTAATCGGTTTGGTTGCCTCGACAAAATTCAAACAGTCAGGTCAAGTATTTGAATAACCTGATCGAGCAGGATCACCGGTTTATCAAGCGTCGCGTGCGGCACATGTGCGGGTTCAAATCGTTCGGGTCCGCATCGGCTAGTCTGGACGGCATCGAGGTCGCAAACATGATCCGAAAGCAGCTGTTCCCCAACGCTACGACGTCGGGATTTCAGCTATTTGCAGAGATCGCAGGAAAGGTGTGTCCGGTTATTCGCTACTCTGGCCATTCCAAAAGTTTGCAACAGATCCAATTACATGCGCCCGGTGAGTATCTTGGCCAGATCGGGTTCAACCTTTTGGGTTTTTTCCAGATCCAGGCTGTTTTTAACGTGAAAAAGGTGGTGTTGGATGCTGTCTACCGCAGCTTGCGGGTCACCACTCGCGATCGCATTGATGATCGACGCGTGCTCATCATCGGGGCAAGATGAGTCCTTGTTGGTTCCGAACAGCGCCACGATCAGAGACGACCGGGTTACCAGCTCGCGGACAATGCGTGTGAGTACCGTATTGTTGTGGCATTTGGCCAGCTCCACATGAAACTCACCTGAGAGCCGAATAATCTCGGTTCGATCATTAGCTGCCCGAGCCTTATCTTCTTCTTTGACATGTGTCCGTAATGCGTCGATTCCCAGGCTGCCGTTTTCATGTGCTAGTGTACGTACGATGCCAGACTCAATCATCAAGCGGGCCTCAAAAACCTCTCGAGCTTCGTCAGGGCTTGGACAGGCTATAAAGGCACCGCGGTTGGAATGAAGTTCAACAATGCCTTGGCTGCTCAATAACAACAACGCGCGGCGGACGCGCATGCGACCAACGCCAAAGGTCTCACATAAGGTTTGTTCACTCAATTTGGTTCGTGGAGCCAGCTTCTGTTCCATAACCGCGGAATAAATTCGATCGACGATCAATTGCTCATCCGGATCAGATTGGACGGTGTCGAGTTTTTGTTGGGCGTCTGTCATCTTGTTCCGATTTGGCTGGAATTCATGTTCGTTTTTATTAGACGCACGGCTTCCGAATGACAATATATTGAGCATTTGTTCACAATATCAACACTGCCGTTGATTAAAAATGTTGACATCGATTGTTAACAATGCTGAGTTTAACAACATCACCGGGATTCGACCTGTGACTCAATAACCTTTGCAAGCGCACAAAAGAGGCGCCCAAACCTCAATAGGGAGGAAACAATGAAACGCAGAAATCTGATGAAATCATCGGCGGCCCTGGCGATGGCCATATCCGTTCTGGGCTCCACCGCCTGGGCGGAAAACCCGGTTCTTAAGATTGGCTTTGTTGGTGTGACTTCAGGTCCGGCAGCGGCCTGGGGCATCTCGAACCAGCGCTCGATGGAGGCGCGGGCTGACTGGATCAACGAATCCGGGGGCTACAAGATTGGCGATACCACATACGACATCGAAATCGTCTCGTTCGATGACCAGAAAGACCCCAAGCGCGCAATCGCAGGCATGGAGAAGATGGCACAGGAAGGGATCCACTATGTGGTTGGTCCTAACGTGGATGACGGCGCAGCCGCCGTGCGCCCAGTTGCCGAAGCAAAAGGGATTATGTATTTCCCATATGCCTTCCCGAAAGAGCTTTATACCGCTCCGGCGTCCAATGCGGTTTTGGGCATGGTTGCGAACTATCAATCCGGCCCGGCGATTTACGAATACCTGCGCGACGAAAAAGGCGTAAAGAGCGTGGCCTTTGTTGCTGCCAACGAGTCTGATCCGCTGAGCCAGCGGGATGGAGGGATCGCAGCGGCAAATGCGCTGGGTCTTGAAGTTGTGTCTGACAACGTGACGTATCAGGTGGACACGACAGATTTTACCCCGGTTCTGACGCCTGTAATGCGCACGCAGCCTGATTTGCTGGTTCTGTCCGGCGTCTCGCCGGCCAATGCACCTCAGTTGATCCGGTCTGCGCGCGAACTGGGGTATCAGGGCATCATCTCGACCGAGACCGCGCAGGATGCGACGGTTCTGCGCGAAGGTGCGGGCGATCTGGCCAACGGGTTCATCTCGGTCGGCGGTGCATCGACGCCTGAAATCGCATCGGACGAAATGAAGGAATTCGTCAAGCGTTACACTGACATGTTCGGCGAATATAACGATGAATCGAATACCAAGGTCTATGCGCTGGAGTATATTCTGGCGACTCTGAACGCCAACCCGGCGGGCATTGACGACGTCAAGGCGTTCCAGACCACGATGGACACGTTCGAAGCACCGAACCCTTTCATGAAGGGCGACGCCGTAATGCGGTACGTCGGAACAACCTCCTTCGGACAAAAGCGTCAGATTGCGGTCCCGCTGGTAGTGAATGTCTACCAGGACGGACAGTTTGAAACACTCTTTGTCGCTGAAGTCGACTGAGGCAGAACTCCCCACGACAAGGCGAAAGCCTAACGAGCCACTCAAACTCCCGGGCTGATGATCGGCCCGGGAAACCCGAACCTAACGCGGGACTATCATGGAACAGATACTAGCAAACGGCATCTATCTGGGCGCGCAATATGCGATGATCGCCTTGGGTCTGACGCTGATCTTTGCCCTGATGAACGTACTGAATTTTGCTCACGGACAGATGTACGTTCTCGGCGGCTTTGTGACCTACACCTTCTACGGACAACTTGGCTGGCCTTTCATCCTTGCGCTGCTGGCGTCCTGTATCACTCTGGCCGTGCTCGGCGCGCTGATAGAACGGTTTCTGTTCGCCCCAGTCATACGACGGTCATCGCGCGAAGAAAGCACAATGCTGCTGGCGGCGGGACTGGCGTTTCTGTTTGACGCGGTCATCCTGCTGGTCTTTGGAGAAAAACAGCGCGGTGTGCCCAAGATCGTCAACGGGGTTTTCAACTGGGATTTCAAGTTGATCATGCCATATGACCGTATTTTGATCTGCGTGCTGGCTATTCTGTCGATCGTCACTTTCATCCTGTTTATGCAGTATTCCAAAACCGGCCGCGCCCTGCGTGCGCTGGCGCAGGACAGAACCGCTGCCCAACTGATGGGAGTCAATGTTGCTCGCTACTCCATGATTGGATTTGCATTGGGCGCAATGCTGGCTGGTCTGGTCGGCGGTCTGCTCGTGACTATTACCGGCGTCAATCTGGGTATGGGCGGACCGACCTCAATCAAGGCTTTCATGATGGTCATGATCGGCGGCGCAGGTGTGATTTCCGGCGCAATCGCAGGCGGTATCATCCTTGGCTTCATGGAAGCCATCGGTTTAGCGGTGCTCTCGCAATATGGCGATATCACCTATCTGCTGATCTTCGTCTCGCTGATGATTTTCCTGGCCATCCGCCCGCAGGGCCTGATGGGCAAACCGTGGGGATAACGCAGTGCCAAAATTTTCAATGATCCAATGGGCCGGTGTGGCGGTCTTCCTGCTGGCCATCTTCATCGCGGTTCCCAGCTTTGTCGCCGCCTCCGGACGGTCTGACCTGTACTACACGCTGACCTCGGTAGCGCTGCTGTCGATCGCCAGTGCCGGTGTCTGGCTGACCTTCTATATCGGCCGCATTAACATAGGGCAGGGCGCCTTTGCCCTGATCGGAGCTTATGTCTCGGCCATTCTGGTGACCAAGGCTGGCATTTCGTTCTGGCTGTCCCTGCCGCTTGCGGGCCTCTTTGCAGCCGGTGTGGCGGTTCTGATCGGTGTGCCGATCCTGCGGCTGCGGGGCGTGTATTTTGCAATGATCTCGCTGGTGCTGACACAGGTCGTCACCCTGACTGCGCTTGCCTTGCCTGTCACGAATGGTGCCAAGGGCATCACCTCGATCCCGCTTCCGGGCGGGGTGTCGATCCTGGGTATCCCTCTGATACCCGATTTCGGAACACTGGAGAACCCAAGACTGGCCTTCTACTACACCGCCTGTGTTCTGATGGTCCTGACCTTTGCCGCCATGTACCGGCTGGTGAATTCGCGCCTTGGCCACCTTTGCCGCTCGATGCAGCAGAATGAGGAACTGGCCAGCTCCATAGGTGTGAACATCTCGTATATCCGGGTCATCGTCTTTGCCATCTCGTCCTTTCTGGGCGGCATTGGCGGTGCGATGTTCGGATCGATCGCGCAATCGGTTTATCCGTCCAGCTTTCAGGTCGCCGACAGTGTGAACTTCATGCTGAATTGCTTCCTCGGTGGTCTGGGATATGTGTTTGGCCCGATGTTGGGCACGCTGGTCCTGTATTTTGGCTGGGACCTGTTGTTCGAGTTGGGTCGTTTCCAGCTGCTGGCCTATTCCAGCTTGCTGATCATCCTGATGCTGTTCCTGCCCAACGGGCTGCTCAGCCTGCGTCTGCCTGGCAAGAAAGGAGAGGACAAATGAGCCATCTTCTGGAAGTCCGCCATGTCACCAAGAAATTCGGTGGCCTGACCGCGAACAGCAACATCTCGTTCAACGTCAATGAAAACGAGATCCTGTCGGTGATCGGACCGAACGGTGCGGGCAAAAGCACGCTGTTCAAGATGATCTCATCCTTCCTGCCGACCACGACCGGAGAGGTGCTGTTCAAGGGCGAGAGAATTTCAAACCTGAAACCACACGCAGTGGCCCGCAGGGGCGTTGTCCGTACGTTTCAGGAAACGACGATCTTCAAATCCATGACAGTGCGCGAAAGCATCATTGTCGCTCAGCACTTACGGGCCCGTGCTTCGTTGGCCGGGTATTTCTGGGGCACAAAAACGGCGCATGAAGATGTCGACAGCTTCGGGCAATATGCCGACGATCTGATCGAATTCCTCGGCATGACCGAGATTGCAAACGAACAGGCCTCAAACCTGCCACAGGGCAACCTGCGGGCGTTGGGGATCGCGATTGGTCTGGCAACCGATCCCAAGGTGTTGCTGCTGGATGAACCCTTCGCCGGGATGAACCATGACGAGACCATGAAAATGGTCAATCTGGTGCGCAAGGTGCGAGATGACCGGGGGGTGACCGTTCTACTGGTAGAACATGACATGCCTGCGGTGATGAATATCTCGGACCGGATCGTCGTGCTGAATTTCGGTGAGATGATCGCCGAGGGCACACCGGTAGAAATCCAGAACAACGAAAAAGTTATCGAAGCCTATCTGGGCAGCGCCGACGACGAGATTGGGATCTGAGCCATGACCAAGATGTTAGATTTCAAGGATGTCGAGCTTTACTACGATCACGTCTATGCCCTTAAAGGGGTATCGATTGATCTTGAGCAAGGCGAAACGGTTGCTTTGATCGGTGCCAATGGGGCAGGCAAAAGCTCGATCCTGCGGGCGATCACTGGGCTGGCGAAGATCAAATCCGGTTCGGTCGCGTTCGAGGGCGAACAGATTGCCGGAACCAACCCGGCCGAGATCGTCTCGAAAGGCATCGCTATGGTGCCCGAAGGGCGGCGCGTCTTCCCGTACATGTCGGTAAAAGACAATCTTCTCATGGGGGCGTTTACCCGCTCGGACAAAGCGGATGTTCAGCGCACTCTGGATTCGGTTCTGGAACGGTTTCCGCGCCTGAAAGAGCGCTACAGCCAGTCGGCAGGAACCTTGTCGGGTGGCGAGCAGCAGATGATGGTGATCGGGCGCGCTCTGATGGCAAAGCCACGCCTTCTGTTGCTGGATGAGCCGTCGTTGGGAATTGCGCCCAAGCTGGTGCAAGACATTGCGCGGTCTATTGTAGCTATCAACCGGGACGAAGGTGTGTCTGTGCTGCTGGTGGAACAGAACTCGCGCATGGCGCTTTCGATTTCGCACCGCGCCTATGCACTAACCACTGGAAATGTGGTGATCTCGGGCAATTCCAAAGAGCTGTTGACTGATCCCCGGATCAAAGCCGCCTATCTGGGCGGAGAAATGTGAGGACGTTGTGAAACTTCTAGTCGTCAATCCCAACACCACCAGTTCCATGACGCGAAAGATAGAAGAGGCAGCGCGGGCGGCTGCGCATCCTGAAACCATGATTATTGCTGCCACTTCGCAAGACGGTCCCGCCAGCATACAGGGCTATCTGGATGTCTCTACTTGTGTTCCGGGCTTGTTGGATGTGGTCAAGCAGCATCCGGATGTGGATGGCATCGTAGTGGCCTGTTTCGATGACACAGGCGTCGACGCTGTACGTTGCATCACCTCGGCTCCGGTCGTTGGTGTTGGTGAGGCCGCCTATCACGCGGCCTCCATGATCAGTCCAAAATTCAGCGTCATTACTACGCTGTCCCGATCTCTGGCTGGGTTGGAAACCAATTTGCTGAAATATGGCCTGGATCGCAGATGTGCCCGGGTTCGGGCATCGGACGTGCCGGTTCTGAAGCTTGAGGAAAACGATCCGGCGACAATAGATAAGATACGGGCTGAAATTCGCGCCGCCATTGACGAGGACAAAGCTGAAGCCATCGTTCTGGGTTGTGCCGGAATGACAGACTTGATGTCACAATTATCCGAGGAGTTTGGTTTACCAGTTGTTGATGGTGTTGCCTGTGCCGTCACCTTTGCCGAAGCCTTGGTCAAATCCAGATTGACGACGTCGAAGCTGTGTTCTTACGCCTAGCCGGGGTCTTCGACTTGCTCTCTACGGCCAACTATTCCACCACTTTTGGGCAAAATCAGAGTTTTTCAACACTATCGGCCGGGCCTCATCGTCAGCTAACGCAATCTGCCGCTTTCCGGCTGACCGTATTCCTCGATGAAGTCCGCCATCACGGTGCTCCAAGCCTCCTGTCCACAACATCGTCTAAGTGTTCCAGGAGGATCGTCAGCAGATAGTTGTTGCCGAAACGCCATTCGCTGGTCAGATCGCGAAGCCGTTGGTATTCTGCTTCGGACATGCCGAGGATGTGTCGCAAACTCTGGAATCTAGTTGACGCGCATGCTCCCAGGTCTGCTACGAACCCAGAACGAACGTGTCTGGAAACTCAGACCGATCTTCCAGCCACTGTCTTGCCAAGCGTTGGGTCGAACAGTCCTCCCCCTAAGTGCAAGTGCCCCCAGTTCATGATCCCCAACAAGGTTGGCTCTAACGCTCGCCCCCGGTCGGTAAGCATGTAACGATAGCGCACAGGCCTGACCTGATAGGCCTCCCGCTCCACAAGCCCCCACTCCATCAACCGCTTTAGTCGTTGAGACAGAAGGTTTGGGGGCAGGTGTTCCTCACTGTTCTGCAATTCCTGGAATGTATGTTTTCCGTGCCACAACAGGTCTCGCACCACCAGCAGGGTCCATTTGTCACCAAGGATCTCAAGGCTGCGCGCAATCGAGCATCGGGAACGAAACTCATGCTCTGTTTGGGTCATTCCGTCCTCATGTTAGCTGTCAATTTGTTGAACTTAGTGCAGTTACTTAAAAAATGGAAGTTTGACTCGGATTGTGACTTAATTTATGGAAGCCGCTGGTGATGACAGTCCGCGAAAGGCTCCAAAATGACCACCATCGGCAATACCCCACTCATCAAACTGTCCCATCTGACAGGACCCGATCACGCCGACATCTATGTGAAGTGGGAAGGGGCCAACCCAACGGGCAGTATGAAAGACCGCATGGCCTTGTCGATGATCGAAGGGGCCGAACGGCGCGGAGAGTTGAAGCCCGGTGGGCGCGTTGTCGAGTACACTGGTGGCAGCACCGGAAGCTCGCTGGCGATGGTCTGTGCCACTCGCGGGTATAAGGCCTACTTTGTGTCTTCAAACGGGTTCTCCGAGGAAAAGCTACAAACGATGAGAGCGTTCGGCGCGGAAGTGGAAATTGTCCACGCTGAGGGCGGCGTGCTGACTGCGGATGTACTCGACCGGATGATCGTGCGCGCAAAAGAACTGGCCGGTGAACCAGGCACGTTTTGGCCGGATCAGGTGAACAACATAGATAACAAGCTGGGGTATCACGATATGGCTCAGGAAATTCTGAGCCAAGTAAACACTCCCGTACATGCCTTCGTCATGGCTGCGGGCGGTGGCGGTTGCATTTCGGGCAATGCCGAGGTCTTGAAGACGCACAATCCCAACACCGAAATTGTCGCCGTGGAGCCCTACTACGTGCGCAACCTCTCAGGAGGTGACACCAGTGGTACGCACAAGCTCGAGGGGATAGGCTTATCCTTCGTGCCGAAGATCCTGCGCAGGGACCTCATTGATGATGTTATTCCAGTGAAGGATGAAGACGCCTATAGGGGGGCCCGGGCGCTCGCTGGCCAGGAAGGTTTGCTTGGCGGTGTGACGTCAGGTGCAAACATCTGGGCGGCCCTGAAAAAGGCCAAGGAACTTGGACCGGGCAAAACCGTAGTGACCGTGATCATCGACACCGGTCTGCGCTACTTGAACGGAGACTTGCATCGGTAGTGGGTCTCAAACACGAATTGTCGATGCCAGCTTTGTTCGCGCTGCTGACCCTGCGGTGATCCTACCTTTCGTGCCTGCAGCGAATGTCTGAATTTCGGGCAGCGACCGCAGAGTATGGGGTTGCGCTGAGAGATTGGTTTGGGCCGTCCTCGATGGCTCCACAGATCTCTCTTAATTCAGATGCTGCTCCGCCTTCGATGACCGCCCAGAGCCCAGTTTGACAGATGCCGCACTCTGCACGAATGCCGGCTTTTCAATAGTCGCTATTGACTTAGAGTGGCTCTAACTCGCTACCCAGAGATCAGAGGAACATTTGCGAAGATGAGAATTGCTGAAGCGGCGGAAGCCTGTGGGCTATCCGCACATACTATAAGGTTCTACGAGAAGTCGGGAATGCTGCCAGAGATCGAGTGTGGCACCGATGGACATCGTCGGTTTACGCCTCGTTTGGTCGAGTGGCTGACTCTGCTCTATTGGCTGCGCGAAACCGGCATGCCACTCAAGCAAATGCGTCGGTTCACGACTCTTGCCAAGGCGGGCGATGCAGGTATCGAAGAACGGCGACAAATCCTGTTGGGCCACGCGTCAACGCTAAAAGCCAAACGCGCTACTCTCGAAAAATGCGAAAGTATCCTCGCCATCAAGATCGCCAGCTATGGCCCGGACACCAAAGAGGATGACCCATGAAGTTTGCCTACCTGATCGAACCGCCGTTCAACTACATCGATGCAACAGGCCTCGTCACCGGCTGTGACGTTGAACTCGCGCGGTATGTATTGGCGCAACTTGGCATTGCCGGTTTTGAAATGGTAGAAACGGAATTTGCTGAACTCTTGCCCGGGGTCGGGGATGGCCGATGGCGCATGACGACCGGTCTTTTTGGAACGGAAGAACGCAGGAAGAGCGCATTGTTCAGCCGCCCGATCTGGGCGCTACCCGACGGGCTCCTGGTGGCTGGGGGCAATCAGATGGGTTTGAGCGGATATCGATCGGTTGCCGACAATTCTGATATCCGTTTGGCGGTTATCCGGGACCAGTTTCAGCATCGCTCGGCGATTGAATTTGGCGTCAGCGCAGAGCGCATCATGATTTTCGAAACATATGCCGAGGCCGCACAAGCTGTTTGTGAAGGCACCGCCGATGCCTATGCCAGCGTGGGTCGAGCGCATGGTGGATTTATCGAGCAGAACCCGGAATGGGACCTGGAACTGATCCTTGTGCCAGACTCAGAAAAACCTCCTGCGTTCGGGTCGTTCGCGTTTGGTTTGAACGACACAGACCTGCGGAACGAAGTCGATGCAGTTCTTTTGCAATTCCTTGGGACCGATGCACATCGGAACATGGTCGCTTCTTTTGGTTTCTCGGCTGCCGAAGTTGATATGGTGGCTGCCTGATACGTCGAAAGCTGACCTTGGCCGCGGCGCGCAAAGTCCGATACCGCCCAAGTGCCTTGCAGCGAGCCAGAGTGGCCGAAGCTGCGCGATGCGAGAATGGCGGCTTTGTGAGAGTTTCTGCAGAAGTTGCTTGACCTGAAGTAGCTTCAGGTAGGTAGGGACTTGGGCGAGAGGATCAGAACGCATGATGATTTCAGAAGTTGCAGAACGCACCGGACTCAGCGTTTCAACAATTCGTTTCTATGAGAAATCGGGGTTGTGTCCATTCGTCCAACGCGGCACGGATGGCAAGCGCAAATTCTCGAAGACAGATGCCGACTGGTTAGAGTTACTGGCGTCCCTTCGTTCGACAGGTATGCCTTTGGCAGAAATGCGGGCTTTTGCGGAGCTTTACGCATCCGGCGACGGCAAAGTCTCTGAGCGCAAAGCTGCCCTTTTGGCACATAGCCGCCGCCTGGAAGATCGACAGGCCGATCTGGACCGATGCCGCGTGATCCTAAATCGAAAACTGAAACGCTATGATGAGATATTGAAGGATCAGGCATGAGAATTATCGTAGTCGGAGCAGGTGGTGATATTGGACAAGCTGCCTGCAAGGAGCTTCGGCAAAGGCATGAAATCGTCACAGTGGGACGTTCAAGTGGGGACCATCGGGTCGATTCAAGTGACTTAAACGCGGTGAAATCACTGTATGAAAGCCTCGGCAATTTCGATGCTGTGGTGTCCTGTGCAGGCGACGCGACCTTTGCCCCGTTGCCGCAGATGACCCAAGTGACCTTCATGGTGGGTCTTCAGCAAAAGGTTATGGCGCAAGTGAACCTTGTCCTGGCTGGGCTGGACGTCATTTCGGATGCAGGTTCCTTCACTCTGACAAGCGGTGTTCTTGATCGCGATCCGATCAGAATGGGTTCAAATGCGGCAACCGCTAACGGAGCATTGGCAGGCTTCGTAAAGAGCGCTGCAATCGAGATGCCGCGCGGGTTGAGAGTCAATGTTGTCAGTCCGGGCATGTTGGACGTGTCCGCGCCACGTTACGGCGCATGGTTTCACGGCCACAAACCGGTTTCATCCCATCATGTTGGATTGGCATATGCGAAATGTGTCGAGAGTGCTCTCACACGGCAGGTGGTGATCGTTGACTAGAAACCCGTCGTGCGACCGGACGTTGGTGCAACCGCAGCGAAATAGGACTCTCGTCCGCGACTCGTAAATTGGGTGTCCGAAAATTGCTGCGCAGTCGATGAATGGCCGGTCTCCGCGCTGCACCGCGGCGCCGAAATTTCCGTCCCTGCGGCATACAGGTGCTGTGAGCGCGCGCAACACGAAATCGCTCAGAGTGTCATTTCGCCCCGTCCCGCAATGGCGTCATTGTTTTCTTAGCGTTGGATTCCACACTCTTCCGCAATTGACCCCTACAACTTTGCCCTCAGACTGAAGACGCTCAGCGGTCTCGCACCATATGAATACATCTGCAAAATCTGGACATCAAAACCAGATCGATCCATCCTAAATCCAATCCACCAGATGCCGAAACTGAACACCTAACCCCGGCCGATGTCTACTTCGGACGCGGGCAGACCATACTAAGACAACGAGGAAGGACCAAACAAAAGACAATCGAAACCCGGCGTTTGCTCCACCTCGAATCCGCCGCATAATCAAAACAACCAGGTGAGCCTGATCCTCTCTTAGTTCAGGCGGCCAACTGTCCCAAATTCCCTGACGACAGGCAGCATGTCGCACTTTACGCAACTGGCGACATTTGAAGACGGTCACTACGAAATGCGTTTCTGTGGCGCATTACTGAAATCGACCCAAGAAAACCGCTGGGTCGATTTAGCCGAGATTTCAGATTGATGCAGTGAAACTTGGCAGTCCAGCGTTTTGGCAAAACACCTGCGTGCAGCGGAGCGGTTCCTGCGATTGGACAGCGTGCTCGTATTCTCTGTCAGCATGATTATTTTACTATCAGGAAAGCTTGGTGCTATTGTGATCCGAATTGGATGGGCTATTGCGCCGCGCCTGGTTGCAGAACCGGATTGGACAAGTGTAGCAAGACGTTGAAAGAGTGAAATTGAAAAAAAAAGACAAAGACATGGCGATAAATCTGAGTCAGGACCCGCATTCGGTTCGTTCGGGTGACAGGGAAAAAGTTCTCGAAGTCGCCATTGGTCGCGAGGTTCGAGCGTTTCGTAAACAGCAGAACATCACGGTTGCAGACCTGGCTCAGCTAACTGGGTTGTCAATCGGCATGTTGTCGAAGATCGAAAACGGCAACACGTCACCTTCTCTGACAACCCTGCAATTGCTGGCGGATGCGCTCTCGGTTCCTCTGACTAGCTTTTTCCGTCAGTTTGAAGAACGCCGCGAGGCGGTTCATACGAAAGCTGGTGAAGGGGTCGAACTGGAGCGCGAGGGGACTCGCGCCAACCATCAGTACAACCTGCTTGGGCATATCGGCGCCAATGGATCAGGTGTAATCGTGGAACCTTACCTGATCACACTGACTGCTGAATCCGATGTGTTCCCAACGTTCCAACATGGCGGAATTGAGACGATTTACATGCTTGAAGGCGAGGTAGACTATCGCCACGGGGACCAGATTTATCCCCTGAAGCCCGGCGATACCCTGTTCTTTGACGCCGACGCACCCCACGGCCCGGAACGGTTGGTCAATCTGCCGGCACGCTATCTTTCAGTGATCAGCTATCCGCAGACAAACTGATCGGCTTGCGCAGCAGGAAATCTGTGGGTCTGTCATACCCCTCATGGCTGCCCGTGCTGACAATCGTGAACCCAAGCCTGGAAAATATGCGATGGTTTTCAGTGAGCTCCACGCGCGTTTGCAGTTCCAGCGCGGGCAGGCCAAGCTGCGCTGCGCGGATTGCAGCATGATCCACCAAGGACCGGCAAATACCCTGTCCTCGCAATCCGTCCTTCACTGCCAGCTTTCCAAGGTACAAGCTGTCGGGCTTGGGCGTTAGAAACATGCAGGCGAAAAGCGGTCGGCCGATGGCCCAGATTTCTCCGCCACTTTGACAATGCGCAAGCATTCCGTCCACGTTCAGACGATGGATGGACGACGGAGGGTCGATCCGAGCATCCATGTACCGAAAGGACTCGCGCAGCAGCGCCAGAGCGTCATACAGAGCGAAGTCATCGCTCGGGATGAGCCACGGTGTTCTGTCTGGATCAGTCATAACAGCCAAGACACCTGACATTGCCGGTTTACTTTGACAAGGGGGGTTCCGTTTCCAGATCCGGCCAGATCCCGGGCGAGGTGGGCAACCCGTCGTCGAACTGGCTGAGATAGTCCAGCATCAGCGGCCGGTTGTCGATGAACCCTTTGTAGGTTGCCAGTTCCACTGGCAGATCACGAACAACACGATGCAGGCGACGACCCCATTTCGGTACAGTCATCAGATCCTGAAAACTACACAGATAACAGCGGATTGGGAATAACAGCGCGTTTGAACGCGGTAGTCGGAAGAATGTCTGCAACTCGACCCGAAGATGTTGTTTTTGGCCAATATTCTCCGGTGTCAGTGTGGTTTTCTGAATACCCCATTTATGGTAGTTCTCCGGGCTGGTATCCAAAAGCGGGTTGACCGTCATGGTCCAGTTCAGGCGGCGTGCGGGTGCGCCCTGCTGAATACTCAGCAAGAATTTCAGCGCACGCTGAAAGATACCCATCTCGTGGGCCAGTGGTACCGGGGCGTGCCATTCGAAAAAGTTCATGCCAATGTCGAAATCCAGGCTCCAGTCGGCCTGGGTGGTCACCATTCCGGCATCCATCCACAGCATGTCGTCACGTTGATCCAGCACCGCATAGTCACCCTGGGCCTGACGTGTGATATATTCCATCGGCCCGCAGGGCAGGGTGGTTTCATCCATGAAGGTAAAGCTGTGATCAATCCCCAATGGTTTGTTGATCCAGCGCCACTGGTTGCCGTTGCGGTGCAGTTCAAACAGATCCGGGTAATCCTCGGACTTGCAAACCATAATCAGTTCCAGAATGTCCCAACCCGCCAATGTCATGTGTGGCAAAGACTGGCAACGCAG
This sequence comes from Ruegeria sp. O5, assembly GCF_056535105.1. NCBI lineage: Bacteria > Pseudomonadati > Pseudomonadota > Alphaproteobacteria > Rhodobacterales > Roseobacteraceae > Ruegeria > Ruegeria sp. O5. The sequence goes on from NZ_JBQERN010000025.1 coordinate 21,797, forward strand.
CGGGTCCTGATCCAGAACGATGGCGCGGTCTTTCATTTCCGAAACGTAATGTTCGTCCACATCGAACCGCTTTTCATAGACTGACCCTTCGGGCCCGCCGCGATGCTGTTCCATGTTGACCGAATACATGTAGCTGTCTTCGTGGAACGGAAACGGAAAGCGTTTTATCGCCCAGTCCGAGTTATGAAACGTATAATCGTCGCGGAAGGACTCGTCGTTGAATTGAATGGTCATGTTGGGCCTCCTCTCAGCGGTCCAGCACGAGGGACTTGCCCTCGAAACGCGATACACAGGGCATGATTTTCTTGCCCGCTGCCTTTTCCTCATCGGTCAGCCAGTGGTCGCGGTGAACGAAATTGCCATCATGATCCAGCACAACGGTTTCGCATTGGCCACAGGCCCCGCCGCGGCACAGATACGGTGCATCCACCCCTTCACGTTCGATCGCCTCCAGCAGGCTTTCATTCTCGCCCACATGAATAACTTTGTCCGATGTGGCCAACCGCACTTCGAACGGTTTGCCGGGTCGCGGTGCCAGAAACTCTTCGTAATGGACGCAATCCTCGGGCCAGCCTTCGGCAGCGGCGGTGTTGCGCACCCAATCAATCATGCCCTTGGGACCGCAGACATAAACATGCGTTCCCAAGGGTTGCCCGCTCAGCAGGTTTTTCAGATCAATCTGCTGGTTTTGGTCGTCGTAATACAGATGGGTTTCATTCGGATGCCTGTCTGTCAGTTGCTCGGCATAAGACGCCAATGCCGTGTTGCGGCACGCGTAATGCAGTTCCCAGTGCCCGTGCAGCAGTTCGAGTTGCTTGATCTGCGCCAGAAAGGGCGTGATGCCAATGCCACCGGCCAGAAACAGGTGCTTGCGGGCGCGCAAGTCAAGCGAGAACAAGTTGACCGGGTAGCTGATGGTCATTTCATCACCCAGCTTGACCTGACGGTGCATGAACAACGAACCGCCCCTGCCTTCATCATCACGCCGGACCGAGATCGTATAGGATGACTGATCAAACGGGTCGGACATCAGGGAATAAGGATTAAGCCGTGTGATGCCGCCATCCTTCATTTCGACAACTGTATGCGCTCCGCCGGAAAATGTTGGCAACTGACCGCCGTCGATGCGTTCGAACCGGAACCGCGTCACGAGTTCATTCAGCGGGGTGATTTCGGTCACTTTGACCTGAATTTTCTCGGCACCGCTCATTCGTAAATCCCTTTCGGCTCGGGCACGTTGCCATGATCTTCGGCGTCGACGCGGACACCCTGATAGGCGGCAAGCCGGCGGGAGTAGTGATCGCGCACGAACAGATTCAGCCCGCAATGCGAGCAGACAAACGGATCAACCTCGACATCTTCGGTGATGCCTTTGCAGTGCACGCATTGCATCCGGCGTGCAACCGAACCGCGATGTTCGGTCTGTATCGCCGTGTGTGGCAGGCCGACTGCTGTCACCTCGTTCATGGCCTGACCCATCATGCCCTCAGTACCGCTCAGATAGACCTGCAATCCCATATGCGCGTCCTCCAGTACGCGGCGGATGCGTTGCAGCGCGGCCGCATAGGAAGGTCCTTCGTAGAACTGCGCGGGGTTCAGCGCCTGCAACCTTTCCGAGTAGTCCGTCCCTTTGGGGATATAGATCAGGTGCGTTTTGGCCATCAGATCAGGCGTCGCGATGTCGAGAACGGCTTCTGCGCCTTCGGCTTCGGCGATCATGAGATGATGGTCACCCTTGCGAGCTTCCAGCGTGCCCCAGATCGGTCGGCTTGTGATTGACTTGGGAAATTCGAACTTTGACATTGTACCCTCAAATAGGAAAAGGGCGCCACGGTATGCCCGTTGCGCCCCCTGAAACTCAGCCCTTTGCGGTTCTGATCGATTTATCCTGATCGTAGAACGGCATCTCTTCCGCAGTCGCCGCTATTTCCGTTCCATCTCCGTTGCGCACCGTCAGCTTGGTTCCGGGCGATGCGCAGGCAACCGGCATCCGCGCGATACCCACGTTATGCCCGTTGATTTCGGAATACATGCCAAAGGTGACAACACCGACCTTTTCACCGTTCTGCAGCAGGTCCGCGCCCTCATTCGCCGGTGTCGTGCCTTCCAACTTGACGCCATAGATCTTGAACCGTTCCTTGCCCTTCGAGGCATAATGGTTCTCGGCGCCGATAAAGCCGGTCTTGCCGGGCGAGACAGTGAATTCCAGACCCAGTTCCCACAGCGTATCGCCACATGTCTCACCATCGAACGGATAGGTTTCCGAATTATCGCCCGGATAGAACAGCAGGTAACTTTCGGTGCGCAGCAAATCGAGTGTCGAGAACTGGACTGGTACGATGCCCATGTCCTTGCCGTCAGCCAGAATGCTGTCCCACAGATGCACAGCATGTTTGGCCTGACAGAAAATCTCGTACCCACGCTCACCGGTATACCCGGTCCGCGAAACCATCACCGGGCACCCATAAAGCTTAGTCTGCATGATGCCGAAATAAGCCAGGTCACGAATGCCGGGGATATGCTTTGCCAGGAAATCAACGGCGACTGGCCCTTGCAGCGACATATCATGCATGTCGTCGTCAAAAATGACCGAGCAGTTCTTGCCTGCCGCCACGGATGTCAGCTGCTCCATACCTGTTCCGGTGCCATGCACCACCAACCATGTGTTCACCGACAGACGATAGATGATGCAGTCATCAACAAACTTGCCTTCAGCATTCAGGATCGAGGCATAGGTCGATCGGCCCGGCATGATTTTTTCCACATTCCGCGTGGTGACGCGATCAATAACATAGGCGGCATCCTCGCCAACCACATGAACCTTTTTCAGGCCGGATACATCCATAAGACCAGCTTTGGTGCGGATGGCTTCGTAGTCCGCTTTGGCACGTTCAGGGCTGTGGTCATAGAACCAAGCGGTCCCCATTCCGTTCCAGTCCTCAAGCTCGCCGCCGATCTCGGCATGGCGCTGCGCAAGGGCCGACGTCCTCCAAAGAATGGCCATGGTTCAGGTCTCCCGTTGATCGTTTTTGTTGGCCACATTGAGGCCGATGTTGGATTGAAAATCAACACCTGAGTGCAGAAAATTTTCCTGCTGGGAATATTTGCCTGCAATTTTTGCACCCTGAAAACATTCCTGAGAAGGGAATTTGTTAGTTGTTTGTCAGATGTTTAGGTCCGTTTTTGGTGTGCCAAAGCTTAGGTTACGGACAGGCCTAAAAGGTGTTTGCCCCACATATCTATTGACAGGTCGCAAATGAAAATGTCCTCTGAGTAGATAAATATTCCCAGCAGGAAATTCTGCGCGGGCGGACCTCCTGCTGCAACAACAGGGAGACTACGAAGTGGATGGTAATCTAAACGCACTCACGACGGTCTTTACCGAGTTTTATTACTGGGTAACGGTCGTCTTCATGTTCCTCATCCATGTGGGCTTTTGCATGTACGAGGTCGGCGCCAGCCGAGCGCGTAACCACATGCACACATTGATGAAAAACATCATGATCATCCCGCTGGTGACGGTCACGTTCTTCTTCTTTGGATGGTGGATCTATTGGGCCTTTCCGAACTTTCCGTTCTGGGGCGGTCTGGATGCAGAAGCGGGTGCCGCGAATCTGCCTTGGGCCGACACAATGGCCACCAACCTTGGCGACAGAATCACAGGGGTCTTCTGGGCCGCATTCTTGCTGTTTTCGTGGACCGCGGCCTCGATCGTTTCCGGCTCGGTGATCGAGCGGATCAGATCTTCGGCCCTTTGGGTACATGCGGTGCTGATCGGGTCGGTCTTCTGGATCATCGATGCCGCATGGGGTTGGCACTATGCCGGCTGGATGGTGCGTGTTCTGGGGTATCATGATGCCTATGCATCCGGCGTTATTCACGCGATCGCGGGGGGGTATGCGCTTGGTGTGATCATGGTTCTGGGTCCGCGCCTTGGCAAGTTTGCTAAGGACGGAACGCCTCGGGATATTCCACCTCACAATCCGTGGATGCTGACGATCGGGATTTTCCTGATCTACACCGGCTTCTGGGGTTTCTACGCTGCCTGCAACGTTCCGGTGATCTCTCCCGAGGCGATTGACGGGCAGATCACTGGCGTGACCTGGACGGCAACAAACATCTATCTGGCTCCGACGACTCTCTCGGCGATTACCTTCAATTTCCTGATGTCTCTGTCTGGTGGGTTGATGGCGGCGTATGTGGTTTCAAAAGGCGATGCCTTCTGGACGTTCTCGGGCGGGCTGGCCGGTGTTATCACCGCATCCGCAGGGAATGACCTGTACCACCCGATCCAGGCGATGATCATCGGCGCGATCGGTGTCGTGATTGTCTACAAGCTGCACTACTGGGTCGAACGCCGGTTCAAGCTGGATGATGCTGTCGGGGCGGTTGCAGTGCACGGGTACTCAGGTGTCATTGGCCTCATCATTGCTGGGTTTGTCCTGTGGGGTGTCCCGTCTTCGCCTTACGAAGGATATGCGACGATCAATCCGGTCGGACAGGTCACCGGTGCAGTCATAATGTTCTTTGTGCTGGGTTTCATGCCCGGTTGGATCGTGGCCAAGTTGCAAGCTGCTGCCGGTGTTCTTCGCATACCGGAAGAGGTTGAGCTTCAGGGCCTCGATTACGCCGAACACCATGCCTACGAAGATGCCAAAGCAGCGATCATCGCGGCTGACAAAGAAGAGCTGGCCGCCCGTGGCGCAGCCGCGAAATAGAGGAGAAGGTTATGTCTACAATCGGATATACAAGTTGGGCCGTTGATCTTGCCGAAGTCGGCCCGGTCTATCCCTTCCAGGGGTACGAAATTCTGATGGTCATCATCGGCGTCGTCTTCTGGATCGGCTGGCACCGTATCCAATTTGTCCGCGAGGGCGAGCATCTTGAAAAAGCCCGCCACGCAGGAGACGAAGACAGAGTAAAAGCACAGCTGGATCGTTATTGATCCGGTTTTGAGAACCGGCAATGGGCGCAAGATCAATGGATGCGTCCATTGCCTGACAGGAAAAAAACTTTCCTACCGTTATTGATATCCTGCAGAATAATTGGTACCGTCGAATCATAACGAAACACACAAGGAGATCTGCCAGCCATGTGCGGAATTGTTGGATTATTCCTCAAAGATCAGTCCCTTGCTCCTCAACTGGGCAATATGCTGACAGACATGCTGATCACGATGACAGATCGTGGCCCCGACAGTGCCGGTATTGCGATTTATGGCGCAGAATCGGCGGGTAAAACCAAGATTACGGTTCAGTCCCCCAACCCCGAAACCGATTTTGTCGACCTTGCGGACGAGTTGGGCAAAAGCCTGGGTAAGTCTGTTGGTCAAAGAAACAACGACACACATGCCGTTTTGGAAATTCCTGCCGGTCAGTTCGAAGCTGCACGGTCCGCTCTGGCTGAGATCCGCCCGTCGGTCCGGGTGATGAGCCGTGGTGACAGCCTTGAAATCTACAAGGAAGTCGGCCTGCCGAAGGATGTTGCCGAGCGTTTTAACCTCAGCGGAATGAGCGGCACGCATGGCATCGGACACACCCGCATGGCGACGGAATCTGCGGTGACCACAATGGGTGCCCACCCGTTCAATACAGGGTCCGACCAATGTCTGGTCCATAACGGGTCGCTGTCCAACCATAACTCGTTGCGCCGCAAACTGCGCCGCGCGGGTGTAACGATCCAGACAGAGAACGACACCGAAGTTGGCGCAGCCTACCTGACCTGGAAGATGATGAATGGTGCCACCTTGGGCGAGGCTCTGGAATCCAGCATCGATGATCTGGACGGTTTCTTCACTTTTGTCGTGGGAACCAAGGACGGCTTTGGCGTCGTGCGTGATCCGATCGCGTGTAAACCAGCCGTGATGGCTGAAACCGATCAGTATGTGGCTTTTGGCAGCGAGTATCGCGCCCTAGTGAACCTGCCCGGCATCGAAGATGCACGAGTTTGGGAACCTGAACCGTCCACCGTTTATTTCTGGTCGCACAACGACAGCCCCACAACCCACGAAAAGGCCGCCTGATATGCAGACCTATGATCTAGAGGCAGACGGGCTGCGCGGATTGAACTCTTGCTTGCAGGCACAAAATTCCGAGACCAACCAGACCCGTTGGGAAATTGTAAATCCCAAGGGCAGCCATGCGATTGCCGTTGGGCTGGACGCGCCGATCGAGGTGACGGTCAAGGGATCGACCGGGTATTACTGCGCGGGGATGAACCAGCAGGCAACTATCAAGGTCGAAGGGTCCGTCGGGCCGGGTGTTGCAGAGAACATGATGTCCGGTCAGGTCATCGTCGATGGTGACGCCAGCCAATATGCCGGCGCGACCGGCCATGGCGGATTGCTGGTGATCAAGGGCAATGCAAGCTCGCGCTGCGGCATTTCGATGAAAGGCATCGACATCGTCGTGCACGGCAATATCGGCCACATGTCCGCCTTCATGGCGCAAGCCGGAAACCTGGTGGTCTGCGGAAACGCAGGCGATGCGCTGGGGGATTCACTCTACGAGGCGCGGCTGTTCGTGCGCGGCTCGGTCAAAAGTCTTGGTGCCGATTGTATCGAGAAGGAAATGCGTCCCGAACATCTGGAGATACTGAAAGACCTGCTGGACCGGGCGGGCTGTGATGCCAAACCGGAAGAGTTCAAACGCTACGGCTCGGCTCGGCAGCTGTACAATTTCGACATCGACAACGCCGCCGCATACTGAGGAAGAAGGGTATGAAAGATATGGACGATCAGATCCCCCGCACCCTGCCGATCCAGTCGGCGACGTTCTCCAACCCCATCAATGCCGAGATCCGACGCGCTGCTGCGACCGGCATCTATGATATTCGCGGTGGCGGAGCCAAGCGCAGGGTCCCTCATTTCGACGATCTGCTGTTTTTGGGCGCATCCATCTCGCGCTATCCGCTGGAAGGATATCGCGAACGCTGCGATACCTCGGTAACGCTAGGCACACGTTTTGCGAAAAATCCGATCAAGTTGGACATTCCGATCACCATCGCGGGTATGAGTTTCGGCGCGTTGTCTGGTCCTGCCAAAGAGGCTTTGGGCCGTGGCGCATCTGCTGCGGGCACGTCGACCACAACCGGTGATGGCGGCATGACCCCGGAAGAACGGGGTCATTCATCCAAGCTGGTCTACCAGTATCTGCCCTCGCGCTACGGCATGAACCCGAATGATTTGCGTAAGGCGGATGCGATTGAAGTCGTGGTCGGGCAAGGCGCTAAACCCGGCGGTGGCGGGATGCTTCTGGGTCAGAAGATCAGCGACCGTGTGGCCGAAATGCGGACCCTGCCCAAAGGCATCGACCAGCGTTCGGCCTGTCGCCATCCGGACTGGACCGGGCCGGACGATCTGGAGATCAAGATCCTTGAGTTGCGCGAAATCACCGGTTGGCAGGTGCCGATCTATGTCAAGGTCGGCGCGACGCGCCCCTATTATGATACTGCACTGGCGGTAAAGGCCGGGGCTGATGTCGTGGTCATGGACGGGATGCAGGGTGGCACAGCTGCCACGCAGGATGTGTTCATCGAACATGTTGGCTTGCCCACACTGGCCTGTATCCGCCCCGCCGTGCAGGCGTTGCAGGATCTGGGTGTACATCGTGAAGTTCAGTTGGTCATTTCGGGTGGCATAAGAACAGGTGCCGATGTGGCCAAAGCATTGGCGCTTGGGGCCGATGCGGTTGCCATTGGCACCGCCGCTCTGGTGGCCCTTGGCGACAACGATCCCAAATGGGAATCCGAGTATCAGAAACTGGGCACGACCACAGGGGCCTATGATGACTGGCACGAAGGGCGCGACCCCGCTGGCATCACAACGCAGGACCCAGAGCTTGCCGCGCGCTTGAACCCCGTCGAAGCGGGTCGCAGGCTGCGCAACTACCTGAAGGTCATGACGTTAGAGGCGCAGACCATTGCGCGCGCCTGCGGTCACAACCACCTGCACAACCTCGAGCCGGAGGACCTGTGTGCCCTGACTATGGAGGCCGCCGCGATGGCGCGGGTGCCCTTAGCGGGAACCAGTTGGTACCCGGGCAAGGAAGGGTTCTGAACATATGCGACGCGGCCTCCTGAATGGGGGCCGCGTTCTTGCTTTGAAAACCGAAAATTCAACAGGGAAAGGAAAGCAATCGTGACGATAGATCTCGCAGCTTTCGCAAAAGAAAAAGGCGTCAAATACTTCATGATCTCGTTCACCGATCTGTTTGGTGGACAGCGGGCCAAACTGGTGCCAGCGCAGGCCATTGCCGAGATGCAGGAAGATGGCGCTGGTTTTGCCGGTTTCGCTACCTGGCTCGACATGACACCGGCGCATCCCGACATGCTGGCGGTTCCGGACCCGACTTCCGTCATCCAACTGCCCTGGAAACCAGAGGTGGCATGGGTTGCGGGCAACTGTGTGATGGAAGGCAAGGACGTCGCGCAAGCCCCGCGCAATGTTCTGCGCCGCCTGATCGACGAAGCGGCAAGCGAGGGCATGCATGTCAAAACCGGGATCGAGGCCGAGTTCTTTTTGATGACCCCGGATGGCGAACAGATCAGTGATCCGTTCGATACAGCCGAAAAGCCCTGCTATGACCAACAGGCCGTGATGCGCCGTTATGATGTGGTGCGCGAAATTTGCGACTACATGCTGGAACTGGGCTGGGGCCCGTACCAGAACGACCACGAGGATGCCAACGGCCAGTTCGAGATGAACTGGGAATTCGATGATGTCCTGCGCACAGCAGACAAGCATTCCTTCTTCAAGTTCATGGCAAAATCGATCGCGGAAAAACACGGGCTACGGGCAACATTCATGCCGAAACCGGTCGAAGGGCTGACCGGCAATGGCTGCCACGCCCATATCTCGGTCTGGGATGCGCCGGGTGATGCCGCTAAAACCAATGTATTCGCAGGAGAGGGTGACGGCCCCACCGGCGAGGTTGGTCTGGGAGAACGCGGCAAGCACTTCCTCGGCGGGATCATGAAGCACGCCTCGGCACTGGCGGCGATCACCAACCCCACAGTGAACAGCTACAAACGCATCAACGCGCCGCGGACGATGTCCGGTGCAACCTGGGCGCCAAACACGGTGACGTGGACCGGCAACAACCGCACGCACATGGTGCGCGTTCCCGGCCCCGGACGTTTCGAGTTGCGCTTGCCCGATGGCGCAACCAACCCCTACCTGCTACAGGCCGTCATCATCGCGGCCGGGCTGTCAGGTATCCGGTCCAAGGCCGATCCCGGCAAGCGCTGGGACATCGATATGTATGCCGAAGGCCATAAGGTACGCGGTGCACCGAAACTGCCCCTGAACATGCTTGATGCGCTGCGCGAATACGACAAGGACAAAGAGCTGAAGGCGATGATGGGTGCCGAATTCTCGTCAGCTTTCCTGAAAATGAAGCATCAGGAATGGAACTCTTTTGTTTCCCATTTCTCGCGCTGGGAAAAAGACAACACGCTCGATATCTAAGTCGGATTGCAGGATTGCATATCGGGGCCGCGCCATAGGCGGCCCTGTTTCTGCGATGGCCACGCGAAGTTAGTCGCTCTTTTCACGCTGTGTGTCACGGGCATCTGCGCCCGCATCCGCCTCCAGCCGCCAGTCAGGTACGTCATTGACCAGCATGAGCGCCGCCCTGCGCAACGTCACGCGCATCCTGTCGACAACCGGACCGGACATGCCGCAATCCGCCAGCGCGGCGTCAAACGTCTCCAGCCAAAGCTCGGCATCAGCTTCGCGGATAGGGACATGCGCATGAATTTCACGCAGGTCCATGTGACCAAATCGTTCGCGGTAATAGGCCCGCCCTCCCAGAAAACCGCTGAGAAATTCGAACTGGGCCTGTCTGGTATGGTTCAGCCCATGGCCGCGAAAGTGTAGCCTGTGCAAGGAATAAACTGCCGGATCCGTTTCCATCCGATCATAGAAACGCTCAACCAGACTGCGCAGCCGGCTCTCACCGCCAAGTTGCTCTAATGCAGACGTCATGTGCTGCCTCTTACTGCCTTTGGCTTCAATATTATTGCATAACAGGAAAATAAGTTTAACACCAGTGACAGTTTGACGTATGCATGGTCTCAAGCGGATTGAAACAAAGCCGATGATGGTGATGACAAAATGACTGCTCTGGCGCTTGGCCTGGTCGCGGCACTTTGCTGGGGGATACACGATCTGGCAGTACGTTATGTCAGCCAGTCTGTCAGCGTGATCGCATCGCTGATGGTCGTGCTGATATCGGGCGCGGTGCTTCAGTTTGGTCTGACGGTGACGGTGGGCAGGTTTGACTCGATTTCTGGTGCGGCAGTGTTCACCGCTGTCGCCGCGGGCGGGTTTTATCTGTTGGCGGGTATCAGCATGTATGCCGCTTTTCAGCGTGGCCCGGTTCGGTTGGTTGCGCCACTTGTCGCGAGTTACCCGGTCTTGTCCGTGTTGCTGGCCATATGGCGTGGTGCAACTATCAGCCCGCTGCATTGGCTTGCCGTCATTGCGATTGGCATCGGGGTTTCCGTGGTCGCAGCCAAGTCCGAACGGGATGCGGTGGTGTATCCGGCAACAGGCCCAACAATACTGCTGTCGCTGGTTGCGGCCGTCGGCTTCGCGGCGGCCTTTGCCCTAGGACAATATGCAACCGAGCTTAGCAACGAGTACTCGGTCTCGCTGGTCAGCCGATTGGCGGCAATCCTGACCCTGGGGATGGTTGCTGTGGCATCTGGAAAAGCAATCTGGCCCGGACCCCAAGCAATGCCCCTGTTATGTGTGATGGGTGTTCTGGATGCGGTTGCCATCCTTTGCGTGGTCTCAGCGGGTGGTTTGCCCAATGCACAATTTGCCTCGGTCTCGGCGTCCGTTTTTGGGTTGTTAACCGTAGTTCTGGCCTGGGCCATATTGAAGGAAAAAATGGCTCTTCAGCAGTGGTTGGGGTGTTGTGTTGCATTTGCAGGTATCGGGTACCTTGCACTCTGAAACGCCCCGCTCCGGCCCCCGCGTATATCACGCGGTCAGGCCTTCTGGTTCGGGGAGTTTGTTTGCGCGGCAGCAGGCGGTGAGGGTGTTGGCCAGCAGGC
>NZ_JBQERN010000026.1:0-30559 GCF_056535105.1 Ruegeria sp. O5
CGCCCGCCGGCACCTGAAACCATCATCCCGATGGATCACAGGCCGATGATGCACTAACAATCAACTTGGACCAGTCAGATGAGGCTGCTCACCTCATCAGACGAAATACACATCGCTGACTATGGCTGTGGCACAGGATCTAACGCGATCTTGTCGGTCAAGCCTGCTGTAAAGTCTTTTGCTGACCGCTACCCAAGTCGCTCCATCTTTGTTCACCATGTCGATCAGGCGGAAAACGATTGGAATACCCTATTCGATTTTGCTGCTGGCCAAGACGGTTACACCAATCTCTCTTCCAGTATTCGCCCTGTTGCAAGCGTAGGTAGCTTTTTCTCAATGGCTGCACCGACCGCTACCATTGACGTCGGGACTTCGTTTGGGGCGAGCCATTGGCTCAGCACACAGCCCCTGGTCTCTTCAAAGGGCACGCTGTGGTTCGCAGATTTGCAGGGAGAAGCTCGCCTGGAGCTCAAAAGACAAGCGCAACGAGACTGGGAAAGTTTCCTAACTTTCCGACATAGTGAATTGCGAAGTGGCGGCAGGCTTATGGTCTCAACACTGGGCTCCATCCCGGATGCGAGCGAGGTTAATGGCGTTTGTAGTTCTGGCCGGCACACCTATCGCGCGATGTACGACGTTGCCGAAACGATGGTGAAAGACGGGTTAATATCTGAGCACGCGCTGCGGGACTTCGTAATGCCAATCTGGTTTATGTCCAGGGAAGAGGCACTAGAGCCATTTCAACGTAACAAGGAATTGGCAGATGGATTTTTGATCGAAAGAGCTGAGGTAGCTCCGGCTCAGCAAAAACCGGATGATATCTTTGCAGATCAGATCAATGCGCCCCAAGAGTACGCAGCAAGCTATAAAGGCTTTGTTCGCTCCTTCACCGAGTCCACGTTCAGGCAATCCTTGTTACGCAGTGACACTGAGCAGAAGACCGAACCTCTTCTGGATCAGTTTTATGATCGCTTTGAAGCGACCATCAAGGAAGGAGGGGGAAAATACGCCTTTGAAATCTGGTTGTTGACGATCGAGCTTAGAAAACAATGAGCGAACATCTATGCTGGCTTGTTTCAATCCTACGCTTTCGCAAGGCTTGTCCAAATAGTTCGCCAGCCCTTTTTTGTTCTACATAGGAGTGTCAAAATGCGTTTTCTTGCCGCCATGCTTATTCTCACCTATGCCCTTCCTGTTTCAGCTGACAGCGCTCTAGAATGCGGTCAATTTACTGTCTACTTAGAAGACCTGAAGATCACGTCTGGTGGCGACAAAATCGGGGATGTTGCAGTTGGGCACGTCACGGTTTTCGGTGAAGATGGTCAGGTTGTTGGTATGCAGAATGTCACGACGCTGATAGCGCCTGGCGCAAGTGAGGGCAAAACCCAGCTTATCGTTAACGCCTACCTAACAATCGACGGCAACCAGCTAATCTATTCTGGCTCGTACCCAGCCCCGAGCAGTCCCGACACCGTGCCCCACTTCGAAACCCAATTGGCAGTTGTCGGTGGCACTGGCGTGTTCAAAGGCGCAAGTGGTCAGGTGAAGTTCTTCAAAAAAGACAACAAGCGCGCTGCTGAGTTTGATGTCAAGTGCACCGGTTAGCCAAAGTCTTCAAGTACCGAGGGTGGATAGAAGTAAAGCAAGTTAATGGCTACTATTGGCCTAGATGAAAACAGGCAGCGACTCTGTCTGCGTTCTTTGCGTTCCGCGCTAGTTAGCATCTAGCACCTGCAGCGAAACTCTCCTCTAATTGACCGCATCGCATTGATGGAAAGCCTCGATCAATGTCCGGTTTGACCGCAATGGCGGGTTTTGATCCCGTATCTCTCCTATCACGCCTGACGCCCAAGATGTCGCAGCCCTAAGATCTGGCAAGTCATATCACTCCGTCGCGAAGTGGCTCGCGGCTAAGTTTTCCCAATCGAATACCCCCAAAAATTCAGGGCCGTGTCAGCGCCCAGAACCGCAAGGGCAGGGCGATAGCTGCTGCCACCAGACCCAGAGTATAGCCGATCCAGACGCCGACGGCTCCGAGATCAAAGAGGAAACCCAGTGCATAGCTGGCCGGCAAGGCAAGCGGCCAATAGGCTGTCAGGGTAATTATCGTCGGCAGGTTCATGTCCGACATTCCCCTCAGCGCACCCAAAGCAGTGCCCTGAACGCCGTCCGCAACCTGCAGCAGTGCCACGATAAAAAACAACGTGACCGCGAGGTCAACGACGGCCGGGTCATCCGACAAGCTTTCCGCCATCATCCGACCAGCGGTAATGAAGACGATGGCGGCAACTGCCTGCCATAGCGTGACCATCACAAAGGACGCCTTCAGGATCGGTCTGAGCCTTTCTCGACTCCCTGCGCCGACTGCAAGACCCACACGGATCGAGGCAGCACCCGCCATGCCAAGCGGGATCATATAGGCCAGCCCCGCAAGCGCGTTGACGATTTGATGGGCGGCCAGCGCCTCGGCCCCCAACCAACCCATCATCAGGCCCACCACGGCGTAGGCTCCGCCCTCACCTGCATAGCCAAGACAGAGCGGCAGGGCGTCTTTGGCCTGTGACCAGACATCCGCCCATGCAACAGTCACCCGTTGGCGAAAGGCGGCCAGCCCTGGCGCGCGTATCAAAACGTAAATCCCGGCTAACAGCGACGTACATTGCGACAGTATGCTGGCCAGGCCAGCGCCCAGAATTCCAAGATCAAGGATGTGAATGAAGGCATAGTTTGCGGGTACGTTGAACAGGACACCCAGATAAGACAGCGCCACGGCCGTCCAGGGCCGCCCAACGGCGTCGAACAGAGCCTTCAGGCCGAAAAACAGCGTGAAAGGCACGATCCAGATCGCCATCGACATCCAGTACGGCAGAAGGATCGCCAGAACCTCCCTCGGTTGACCCAAAGGCCCCAGCAATGGATAGAGCGCCATCATCACCAACGCCGCGCCGCCGCCGCCCAGAAGGCACAGCAACAGCCCGCTGCGCAACGAAAGCGCAACCCGCGCGGCATCGCGTGCGCCTTCGGCCTGGCTGATCTGCACGGAAATAGCCGTGATCACGCCCCAAAGGGCGGAGATCAGGATGATCAGAACGGCTGTGGTCACACCGGCCGCCGCCAGCGGGATTGTTCCAAGCGGAGAAATCATGGCCGTATCTACGACGCCGATCAATAGCGCTGCGGCCAGCCCGACCATCAGCGGCACGGCCAGCCGGATCAACGGCGTGAATTCGGCGCGGGTGGGCGCCTGCGAAATCAGGATTTGGTCTGTCATGGGTCACCTGCCGGAAAAGATCCGGCGAAAAAGTCGCGGTCAGGAGCTTTAAGCTCAGAATGAAGAGGGGCTGCTCAGCCCTGCGACGGGAACACCATGAAATTGGTCCTTTTGGGGGACAAGATAACAGGTAAGGTTCTAGGGGAAGAATTGTTCGGCGTCCAGATCGCTTTTGCAGGCTGTTTGTCGAACTCTGCCAAGGTCAGGAATGAGCAAGGTTCACCGGGACGTGATAAGGCTCTTGCAAAACCATGATTTAATTGGCAGCCAATTGGGCAAGGTCACGCAGAATTTTGGCACTTTGGTCGTCGGCCGGAAAAAACAGCTCAATCTTCAAATCGTCCAGCGTGACGTCCGTGACTGTGCTGAATTGCGCAATCGTTCCAAATAGGGAAAGCCGCTGACCCCCAAAGCGGTAGATCGTAGAAATTGTCGGCCCGATCGCCGCGTCACTGCGGGCGTGCCCCTGTTGCGACAACGCGCGCGCCGCGGCATCCAGTGCGGGTACGCCGCCCGCGTTGGCGCTTTCAGCGCGCAGGCGCAACATCGTGTGATGCGCAACCTCGGGCCAGTTTTCAACAAGCTCAGGCATCAGCGGACTGGTCAGCAGGTCCAGCAGGCTTTGCCCTTCGCCGATCCCCAGTGGCTTGAAAAGCCTTTGTGCTCCGCTGTTGAGCATCACAACATTCCAGAGCCGGTCCAGTACCATTCCTGGGTAAGGGGCATGCTGCTGAAGTGTCCATTCGACCGCATCCCGGATTGGCGACATCGCCGCGTCATCAATCGGTGTTGCCTCAAAACGCGGCGCGAACCCTTCGGCGCGCATCATCTGATTTCGGGTTTCGACCGGAAGGTTCATGACCTCAGATAAATGAAGGATCATGTCCGGGCTGGGCCGGGACCGCCCGGTTTCTAGAAAGGAGATATGGCGCGCGCTGACTTCAGCTTCGACCGCGAGGTCCAGCTGGCTCATCCTCCGTCGCTTTCGCCACTCTTTCAGCATGCCGGGATAGGGTGTCATGACCTGAGTTTAGCAAGAGTCCGGACAGAATTCACTTACCTTTGAGGTAATTGATTTGCGTCCCCTGCAAGCTGCATGAAGGGCGCATATCGAAAGGAGAAACTCATGACCCAACAACAGTCAGCAATGCGAATATCAGGCGGTGTGCTTGTTGCAACCGGGGCGCTTTTTGCGCTGGCCGCGTTTCAGTTTCTTCATCCCGTTGCGCAAATCTTTCTGCAAATCGCGTATTGGCCAATGTACGCCGTTCCCGCGGAGCTGATGGTTCCGTCGCCTTTATTGCTGGTGATCACCGGTGGCCTGACGGTTGGCTTGGGGGGAATGCAGTGGGCGCTGGGAACCTATGTTGCTCCGGTATCGGCGACAGCCGCGACCAAGACCGCTCAGATTGCGGCATGGTCCTGGTTTTGCGCCGACAGTTTAGGCTCTATTCTAGTAGGTGCGCCCTTCAACGTCGTACTAAACCTGTCCTTTCTGGTCCTGATCCTGTTGTCTTGCCGCCCCGGCACGGCAAACAAACCCGCAACATCCTGACGTGAAGTGGAATTTACTGGGTTAAAAGATGGACTGGCTACTCTAGAAAACCTTCAATGGTCGAGACGACTTCAACGTCAGTTTTTGCATCGGACATGCTGGTGTTCTCAAGGGCGCTGCTGTTTTCGCACTTGGCTTGAGCTGGTCGAATATGGGCAGGATTTCCTCTTCCAGTTTGGCCGGCTTTTCTTCGGACCAGCCGACCTTGGTCTTTGCAGGTTGCAGGATGCGTGCGAAACGATTTCTCCGGCGGCCTTGAAAAATTGTCTATAGGAACTGCAAACCGCAGGGTCCGTTTATCGCGCGGAAGGAGGATAGGCATCCCTCCGGGCACGGATCGATTGATAAAAGCAAGGGCAGCTTAATGCCCTTGCTTGGACGGCTCCTTAAAAAGGGAACCGATAATGCGAAGGAGGTGGGTGTTCAGCCTCCGGTGGAAGACCAACGTCCTTCCTCAGATGAGCCGGCAACTCGGCTCTCTTTCGTCGAATAGGCCGTTCCACACTGGGTCGCCGGTCGAAGATAGCCGCTAGCCGCAGTAAGAGGCCGCGCGACCAGCCAATTGGTATGTGAAGTGATAAGCTTGGCATTGTTCTCTCCATGAAATGATGGAAAGCCGCCACATGAGGAAAACACAAAAAAGGCCGCTCACGAGGCGGCCTTCAGATCGGAAATCTGTCAGACCGCTTTAACGGGCTACTGCGCCTACCGCGCGAAGTATTGAGGTCTGACAATTCAGCATATCTGATATCTCCTGTATCAGGGTTTCCGGTTCGTCTTGTTACCAGACGAATGGTCTCAGTTCAACAAACCACACATGTATTGGTCGAATTCCGCCGGATAGCCAGCTCACACCCGTTGGGAAGAAACCAATGTATTGTTCTATTCGCAACCAGTGGCGACGGCGGCGGCACTTGTAATTTCTCAAACTCTGCGTTCGCATCGAACGGCAGCTTTGTGGACTTGCAATCGCAGAATCTCGATTGTCGGTCGAATGTCGGCTCTGGGCCGGGAATTTGTCCGTTTCGTCAATTTGCGGAATTGGCGACATAAGAAGAGGGTTCGGTACCAACTCTTCGTTCAGTAAGAAACTCTGCAACAGATCCGTGCAGCAAGCATGTCCTTCCATGCGAAGTAAGACGCTTTCGGAGTTCGCTTCATTGAACTGAAATCTACATCAACCAGGCCAAAGCGTTTTTCATACCCCAAGGCCCATTCGTAATTGTCCAATAGGGACCAGACAAAGTACCCCTTAACCGGAACCCCTTCGCCCAAGGCGACCTGGACTGCCGACAAGTGTTGATCCAGATAGTCGATACGGTCATCGTCTTGTTGACGCTCGGGGCTGGCCATACCGTTTTCGGTCACGAAGATCGGCAGGTCGCCGGTGTATTCACGTGCTGCTCGGATCAGGAACCTGCTCAGCGCGGTGGGGTCGATTTCCCAACCCATTTGGGTCTTCGGCAGAGGGCCGGGAACCTCAGCGAGACTTGGCCACGCTGTTTCTGCGGGCGCGATAAGTTTACGGGTGTAGTAGTTCAGTCCGCACCAGTCTACGGGTGCTCCGATGCTATCGAAATCATCTTGCCAGCCCGACGGAAGGTGGGGCTCCAGCCCCTCCAGAACATTCTCGGGATAGGCCTTGTTGAACACGCCGCCCAGAAAGAACCGGTTGTATATTCCGTCATACAGAGCGGCGGCCTGTTGTGCCTCGGCGCTGTCATCGGCGGGTTCGGCCCATTCCAGATTGAATACGCCGCCCAGGTTAGACATGCCCAACCCACGCATCGTCTGAATGGCCTGACCATGGGCCAGCAGAACGTGATGCATAGCGCGCGCCGTGGCTCGAATATCGCGCAGCCCGGGAGCGTGGTGCCCTTCGAAATGGCTCAACCAACTGACACACCACGGTTCATTGATGGGGGCGACGCTGTACATGCGGTCGCCAATCCGTCCCATGATGACCTCAGTGAAATCGGAAAACCAACCGGCAATATCCCGGTTGCGCCAACCGCCCAAGTCGGCCAGGGGCGACGGCAGTTCCCAGTGATACAGTGTCGCGCACGGACGGATGCCACGCTCCAAAAGCGCGTCGGTCAGGCGATCATAAAAATCCAATCCCGCCTGATTAACAGGTCCGCGCCCCTCGGGCATCACACGCGCCCAGCTGGTTGAGAAGCGATAGCAATCGAATCCCGCGTCGCGCACAAGATCAAGATCCTGTTCAAACCGGTTCAGGTGATCACAGGCCAGATCGCCGTTTTCTCCCCGCACTACATTTCCGGGTGTCGCTGCAAACGTATCCCAATGTGTCGAACCGGCGCCGCCTTGGGCATGGCCTTCGATCTGGTAAGCAGAGGTGGCGACTCCGAAATGGAAGTCATTGGGGAAATCGCTGCGCGTATGTTTCATTGTCAGATCCTGTTGGGTGCTGGGCCGGTTGATTTGCCAACAACCAGTTCCGCCTCAAGCAATCTGGTCTTGACCGGATCGTCAGGCGATTTGATCCTCTCAATCAACATCTCGGCGGCCAGCTCTCCTGCATGCCGCACTGAGGACCGCGTTGCTGTAAAGATGGGCACATCCTGTCCGTTTTTGAGATAAGAAAGGTCATCATCATGCGCGATGACCGAGACATCCCGGCCAATTCGCAGCCCTGCCTCGTCCAGCGCCCGCCTCACACCAATCGCTGAAATCATCGAGGATGCCAGAATGGCGGTTGGTGGATCGTCCAGTTGCAGCATATCGCGGGTTTCATGATGGCCGTAGACCTCGGTCATTTCGGCGCTGCGCATTAATTGTTGGTCTGGGATCAAGTCCGCCTGTTCCAGCGCTTGTAGGTATCCGGCGCGACGGCGCTGTGCGAAATCCATATCCTCAAGCCCGTTGATTAGGGCAATTCTGCGGTGACCCAAGTCGATCAGGAACTGTGTTGCGCGCCGAAAGGAGCTTTTGTTGTTCACATCGATCCAGTCATACTCTGCATCTATCCCGGTCGAACGTCCGTGTACGATAAATGGTACCGCCATCCGGTTTAGCAGATCGATGCGACGCTCGTTGACCTTGGGGCCTTGCAAAACGACGCCATCTACGGCCCCGCGCTGAAACAAACTGCGATAGGCCCCTTCGATCGAAGTGTCATCCGCGGTGGTGAACATCATGTCGTAGCCGTTTGCAGAGTATGTCCGCGCAGCGCCGGCGACAAAGTCGCCGAAGATCGGGTTCACCATCTCGTGCTGGGATGAACTGGGGATGACGTGCCCGATCACCATGGACTTGCCAGTCGCCAGACCTTTGGCGCGGCTGTTTGGCCGATAGCCATGCTTGTCTGCAGCGGCCTGCACGCGCACCCGAGTCACCTCGTTCACCTCTGGATAGCCGTTCAGCGCGCGACTGACCGTTGTCTGCGAAAGACCGAGAATCTCAGAGAGCTGCTTCAGGTTCATTTTGTTCAAAGCGCCTTCAAATGGATGCTCACTTGTTTTGTTGTGATTTTTTGCTTCCGTCAACCCATTTTGGTAATGAGGCCAGATCGGCAATAATTGAAGGGTAGAAAACGATATGTTGACAGAATCTGATTGCCGGCAGATAAAGTGCAGCATCCAAAGCGCTTTGAAAAGTTTGCGATGCGCAGATATTACTGGGAGGAGATTTCATGAAACACGCGCTTTATGCAGGTGTGGCTACATTCGCCCTGATGGCGGGAACGGCTCAGGCTGATAAGGTTACCGTGTTCGGGCCATGGCTGGGCCCGGACCAGGAAAACGTCGAAGCGGTTCTGGATGGCTTTGCAGCCGCGACAGGCCACGACTACGCGTATGTTGGTTCAGATAGTTTCGAGCAGCAGATCAGGATTGATGCAGAGGCAGGTTCGGCGCCGAATATAGCCGTTTTCCCGCAGCCTGGTCTGGCGGCGGATATGGCCAAGTCGGGTTTTCTGACACCGTTGGGTGATGGCGCCGCTGATTGGGTTCGTGACAATTACGCAGCCGGACAATCCTGGGTAGATCTGGGCACTTTTCCGGGGCCCGAAGGGCAGGATCACCTTTATGGGCTTTTTTACAAGGTAGATGTGAAATCCCTTGTTTGGTACGTGCCTGAGAATTTCGAGGATGCCGGTTACGAAGTTCCGACCACGATGGAGGAGCTGAAGGCTTTGACCGATCAGATCGTCGCAGACGGAGAGACGCCGTGGTGCATCGGTTTGGGTTCAGGTGGTGCGACCGGTTGGCCAGCGACCGATTGGGTCGAAGACATGATGCTGCGCACTCAATCGCCCGAGGACTATGACGCTTGGGTGTCCAATGAAATGAAGTTCAATGACCCGAAAGTGGTCGCTGCCATTGAAGAATTCGGCGCGTTTGCCCGTAATAACGACTATGTTGCGGGTGGGGCAGGTACGGTCGCAACGACCGATTTCCGTGACAGTCCAAAAGGCATGTTCAGTTCGCCACCACAGTGTTACATGCACCGTCAGGCGTCGTTCATCCCGGCATTCTTTCCTGAAGGCACGGTTGTCGGGGAAGATGCTGATTTCTTCTACTTCCCCGCATATGAAAGCAAGGATCTGGGTAGCCCGGTTCTTGGCGCCGGCACGCTATGGGCGATAACCAATGACAGCCCGGCTGCACATGATCTGATCGCCTATCTGCAGACCCCCGAAGCACACGAGACATGGATGGCCCTGACCGGCTTCCTGACTCCGCATAAAGGTGTTGATACGTCGGTGTTCTCGGATCCGACACTCAAGAAGATGAACGACATTCTTCTGGGTGCGACAACGTTCCGGTTTGATGGTTCGGACCTGATGCCGGGCGGCGTAGGGGCCGGTACTTTTTGGACCGGTATGGTTGACTATGCTGGTGGAAAGCCCGCTCAGGAAGTTGCTGACGAGATCCAATCTTCCTGGGATTCGCTGGACTAAGCGCGTTAAAACCCGGGCGGTCTGCGCGTCAGGCCACCCCTTTTCCCCTTCGCAACGGAGAGCATGATGCATCCGGCAATTCAGGGCCTGCTGACCATCGCCATAGGCGTATCGGGCTGTGTGGGCTATTTCTTTCTGTCCAACCAGTTTCTGGACAAGGTTCTGTTCCCTGCGCGCGGGCCGAATGCCGGCCGCAACATCAACCGCGCGAATATGATCCGGCCTTGGCTGTTTTTGCTTCCGGCGCTTGTAGCGATTGGCCTATATCTGGCCTATCCGGTAGTTGAGACGTTGCGCCTGTCGCTCACGGATCGCATCGCCGGTGGTGGGTATAAGTGGGTTGGTCTCGATAACTACGTCCAGATGGTGGCAGAACCGAAATTCTGGGAAGCCATGCGCAACAATTTGTTCTGGCTGATCGTGGTCCCTGCAATGTCGACTGCATTTGGTCTGTTGGCAGCTCAGCTAACTGATCGGATCCGCTGGGGTAACATCGCAAAAGCACTGATTTTCATGCCGATGGCGATCTCTTTCGTCGGGGCTTCGGTCATTTGGAAACTGATCTACGATGCGCGTCCGGCCGAGCAAGACCAGATCGGGATTCTGAATGCGCTTTATCTGTTCTTTGGCGGGGCCGAGCCGCAAACCTGGCTAACCATTCCGTTCTGGAACAATTTCTTCCTCATGGGGATCCTGATCTGGATTCAGACAGGCTTTGCCATGGTGATACTGTCCGCCGCTTTGCGCGGCATCCCCGAAGAAACCGTCGAGGCGGCGGTTTTGGATGGGGCCAATCCCTTCCAGATATTCTTTAAAATCAAGGTGCCTCAAATCTGGAACACAATTCTGGTTGTTTGGACAACCATCACCATTCTGGTCCTGAAGGTCTTCGACATCGTTTTCGCGATGACCAATGGCCAGTGGGAGACACAGGTTCTGGCCAACTACATGTACGACAAGATGTTCCGCGCCAATGATTGGGGCGTGGGTTCGGCATCGGCCATGGTGATCATGTTGCTGGTGACGCCGATCTTGGTCTGGAACATCCGCAACGCACGCCGGGAAATGGAGTAGGGGATGAGCGATATTGCAGGAACCAAACCCGCCCTTAGATGGATCGTCCAGGCCTCGGTCCTCTTTCTCGTGGTGCTTTGGGTAATACCGACACTGGGATTGTTGATCTCATCCTTTCGCACGGCTGACCAGATCGCGACCAGTGGCTGGTGGAAATCCCTGTTCCCGTCCGAACAAAACCTGACGCTACGCACGGCCGTGCCCAATACGCAAATTCTGAAAAACGGGACGTATGTGATTGAAGGGAACCTGTTCGACAAAGGGCAGAAGGCTAGGATCTCAAGGTGGGGTGTCAGCTCCCGCGCGGTGGATGCGTTTGAACCCGGTCAGACAGCGGAATTGCGTCGTGGCGGGACTATCACGGTCGATGCAAACGGGAACTACAAAGCGGAAAGTGAAGAGGAGTTTACTGGCAGCCGCGGCCCGCGTGTTTTCGTTAGTGCAGAACTTCCACCCGAGTTCACGTTGGACAATTACCACAAGGTTCTCTTGGCCGAGGACAGCACCGACAGTATGGGTCGGGCGTTCTTTAATACTCTCACAGTGACCATTCCTGCCACGATCATCCCTATCCTTGTTGCGGCGTTCGCCGCTTATGCGTTGGCGTGGATGGAGTTCCCGGGCCGCGCGTTGCTGATCGCGGCTATTGTCGGGCTTTTGGTTGTTCCGCTTCAGCTCGCACTGATCCCGTTGCTGAAATTCCATCTTAATATTGGGATCGGCAAAGGGTATCTGGGTGTCTGGATGGCCCACACTGGCTTTGGAATGCCGCTGGCGATTTACCTTCTTCGCAGCTACATGGCCGGTCTGCCACGTGATTTGATCGAGAACGCGCGGGTCGACGGGGCGTCTGAGTTCCAGATCTTTACGAAACTGATCCTTCCACTCAGCTTCCCGGCGCTGGCGTCTTTCGCGATCCTGCAGTTCCTGTGGACCTGGAACGACCTTCTGGTGGCCAAAGTCTTCCTGATTGATGCATCAGGTCAAACCACCGTCATGACCAATCGAATTGTCGAACTGCTGGGTACAAGAGGGGGCAACTGGGAAATCCTCGCCACCGCTGCGTTTGTTTCGATCATTGTTCCACTGATTGTTTTCTTCGCAATGCAAAAATACCTGGTCCGTGGCCTGCTGGCCGGATCCGTCAAATAGAGGCGTCTGATGAACGTGCAGAACACTGTAGAACTTTCCAAATCAACCAAAGCAAAGTCAGAGTGGTGGCGCGGTGGCGTGATCTATCAGATCTATCCGCGCAGCTTTCAGGACAGCAATGGTGATGGGATCGGTGACTTGAAAGGGATCACCCAACGTCTGGATTACATTGCGGATCTGGGGGTCGATGCGATCTGGATCTCGCCCTTCTTCAAATCTCCGATGAAGGATTTCGGCTACGACGTCAGCGATTATCGCGATGTGGATCCTATGTTCGGCTCGTTGGAAGATTTCCGCGAGTTACTCGATCAGGCCCATGACAAGGGTCTGAAAGTGATGATCGATTTGGTGCTGTCACACACATCTGATCAGCACCCTTGGTTCGGTGAGAGCCGCGCCGATTGGGACAACCCGAAATCCGACTGGTATGTTTGGGCCGACCCTAAACCGGACGGCACACCGCCCAATAACTGGTTGTCTATCTTTGGCGGTTCAGCGTGGCAGTGGGAGCCTCGTCGCCTGCAATATTTTCTGCATAACTTTCTGAGTTCGCAGCCAGACCTGAACTTTCACTGTAACGAAGTGCAAAACGCACTGCTGGATGTGGCTCGGTTCTGGCTGGACATGGGCGTGGATGGTTTTCGCCTGGACACGATCAACTTTTATTTCCACGACAAACATTTGCGGGACAATCCGGCCCTTCCGGTCGAAGAACGTAATGCATCAATTGCGCCTGCGGTGAACCCCTATAACCACCAGGATCACCTTTATTCCAAAAGTCAGCCCGAGAATATCGCCTTCCTCGAAAGGTTGCGCGCGCTGACCGACGAATATGAAGGCCGTGCCTGTTTGGGTGAAGTCGGTGATGCACAGCGCGGGCTGGAAATCATTGGTCAGTACACCTCGGGCGATCAACGAATGCATATGTGCTATGCCTTCGAGTTTCTGGAAAAGCGTGCGTTGACCGCGCCTTATGCAAAGCAGGTCTTTGATCAGCTCGAGGAAAAGGCAGGCGACGCATGGCCATGCTGGGCGTTCTCGAACCATGATGTTGAACGTCATGCCTCGCGCTGGGACCTAAACGATGCGGCCATTCGCCAGCACGCGGTTCTGATGATGTGTCTGCGCGGCTCTGCCTGTTTGTATCAGGGAGAGGAACTGGGCTTGCTCGAGGCAGATGTTCCGTTCGAGAAACTGCAAGACCCCTATGGCATCGAGTTCTGGCCCGAGTTCAAGGGTCGCGACGGATGTCGCACGCCAATGGTTTGGGCGACGCAGGACGAACATTCAGGCTTTAGCACCGGTGAGCCGTGGTTGCCTGTTAGTATGGCCCAAACGGAAAGAGCCGTTGACCGGCTCGAGGCGAACGACCAATCGATGCTGCACCATTATCGCCGCGCAATCGCCTTGCGCCGCGTCCACCCAGCACTAACTACGGGTGCGCAGTCCAACATGAAACAGGTTGGACCTGTGCTGACTTTCCAGCGTGAGGATGCGTCTGAAGCGGTTTTTTGTGCTTTCAACCTTGGAACGGAAGCTCAGCGGGTCGACTTGCCCTTGGGTGATTGGCGGGTCATCGGGCGGGAACTCGGCGGTAGCGACGGTGCAGGAAGCGTTACGCTGCACCCCGCACAGTTTTGTCTGATGGCTAAGGTTAAGGGGTAAACCATGTCAGAACTCAAACTTACGGATGTCGCGAAATCCTATGGTCCGGTCGATGTTCTGAAACATATCGATCTGGATATCGCAAAGGGCGAGTTGATCGTCTTTGTCGGTCCATCGGGTTGCGGAAAATCAACCTTGTTGCGAATGATTGCCGGGCTGGAAAAGATCACCGGCGGCACCTTGGAGATCGAAGGGCAGGTCATGAATGATGTGCCGCCCGCCCAAAGGGGCATTGCCATGGTGTTTCAGTCCTATGCGCTCTACCCACATTTGACCGTGCGCGAGAACATGGCATTTGCACTGAAGATCGCCAAGATGCCTGCTGCCGAGATCGATGCCGCCGTTGAACGCGCGGCCCAGACCCTTCAACTGGATCCGCTCTTGGATCGTCTGCCCAAGGCTCTGTCCGGAGGGCAACGCCAGCGCGTCGCTATCGGGCGCGCCATCGTGCGAGACCCCAAGGTCTATTTGTTCGACGAACCGCTTTCGAACCTCGATGCTGCGCTGCGCGTTGCAACCCGGATCGAGATTGCGCGCCTGAAAGAGGCGATGCCCGAAAGCACAATGATCTACGTGACCCACGATCAGGTTGAGGCGATGACGCTGGCCAGCCGGATCGTCGTTCTTGCCAACAAAGGCATCGCGCAGGTTGGTACGCCACTGGAACTGTACGAAACGCCGGATAACGAGTTTGTGGCGCAGTTCATCGGATCGCCCTCTATGAATCTGCTGTCTGGCAATATTTCCAAAACCGGGGATTTGACAGAGGTCACACTTGATGCGGGCGGAAAAGCCGTTTCATCCATTTCGACCACGCCCGAACAAATGGGTTTGCAGGTCAATATCGGCGTACGACCTGAGGATTTCGTTGCCGACGCCGCCGCTGGGTTTCTGGACGGCACTGTCGATTTTGTCGAAGCCCTGGGTGAAGTGACCTTGCTGTATTTTGCCAGCAGGCCGGGGGCTGAGAATATCGTCGCCAAGTTTCCTGGCGTTGAACGAAACCGACGTGGGAAAGCTGTCAAATTGAATGCGGACCCGAGCAAAGTGCATCTGTTTCACAATGGTTTGTCAATGCGGAAATGATGAGGGCTTTGTCGCGAACTTTTGGCCAGGAAGTCTTGGTGTTAATGGCGTTTCGGACTTTGATCGAGGCAGACAGTAACAATTTCATTCAAAGGCGCTCATTTCCCAAGGGACGTGATACTACACGCAGTGTTCTTCGATCTTCGTTACCCAGTGTCCTAGGATCTATTGCAAAGTTTCTTACTGAACGAAGAGTTGGTACCGAACCCTCTGCTTGTGCCGCCAATGCCGCAACTTGGCGAAACGGACAGATTCCGGGCGTAAGCTGACCTTTGCGGATCATGTGCGTCACTTCGCTGCTCACTTTGCCCGCAAGGCAGACGTCGGACAACTCGTCGATCTCGCAGATTAAGCGAATGGCCGGTTCGTTGAAGCTGCACCGCAGCGTGGCCAGAGGCGATGAATGACCAGTTTGGGCCGCCCGCATAGGCGACCCAACTGCACTAGATTTCAATGGCTTCAGCGATGGCCAAGGCATCCTCGAGTTCGACACCGAGGTATCGGACCGTACTGTCCATCTTCGTGTGGCCCAGAAGGAGCTGAACCGCGCGAAGGTTTCCGGTCTTCTTGTAGATCTGAGTGACCTTGGTTCTACGCATCGAATGCGTGCCATAGGCGCTTGCCTCCAGACCAATCGACGTGACCCAGTCGCGGACGATTCGAGCATACTGACGGGTCGAGATGTGCAGCCGCTCATGGAAGCGGCCCGGCCAAAGGTACTCGGAGCCGATCATCACCTCGTCTTCCATCCACTTCTCGACCGAGGCGCGAGTCCCTTCGGATATCTCAAATCGCACAGGTTTCTGTGTTTTGCTCTGTAAGACCGACGCCCGTTCCTTGATCTGACCTGTCGCCATAACATCAACGACTTTCATCTTCACCAGGTCGCAACCGCGGAGCTTGCTGTCGATCGCCATATTGAACAGTGCCAGATCGCGATGGTTCTCAGCGAGTTCGAGCCTAACCCGGATCGCCCAGACGTGTTTTGGCTTCAGGGGGCGCTTTTGACCAACAATACGTCCTTTGTTCCAGGCGGGACGAAGCGCACGAATGGCAGGTAAGTTTGGTGTTTCCATGACTGATCCTCCGATCCGCCATGCCCTCCCACAACGACAACCCGACGTTGACCGAGGCAACATATCACAGGATGCTGCGCCGCATTCGAGGTCTGGAACGAGCCCAAAATACAAAATGCTTCAACGCGCTTTAAGGTCAGCGATGCGCAGAAAGCAGACTTTGCAAAGTCCGGTTGACCACATTGTCCACCAAAGGCGACAGTTCTGCTTCGCGACTGGGCTATACATAGCCCTCAAAGCGTATTGTTTGCGGGACTTCAGTTGCACCGTTTTCCTGAGCGAGTAGGGCGCGTGCTGACGAAAAGGTAGCAAGCGCAAAAAGAAGAAGAAGGGCCTTTATCATCGTAGCGCCTCGGATCCGGGTTTTGAACTTGGGCCGGGGTTCACAAATGATCGCCCCGGCCAGCGTCAGGGCAAACGAGGTAGTTCTTGCCCTGAAACATCGTACTTTCGCCTAATTTAGAAGATCACCGACGATGCCGACGGCATCGACCACGGTAGACAGGTCATTCGTAACTTCGAGGACTTCGTCATCGACCAGAATGTAGCGGTTTCCTTTGCCCGGCTCCCCAAGCTTCCATTTGGAAAGGTCCCCAATATCCTCGAACTCCAGGTCAGATGGGAGCTTGGCACCGCGCGTGTAGCGCTTGATCTGTCCAGGTGGTACAGCTTTTGGGCCTTTGCCGGGTTTGTCTTCTATCTGAATGCTGACATCACCGTTCTTGCCCCCCTTGTTCGGCTTTTTACCCTTGTTGTTTTTGCCATGGGCATCGCTGCCTCCAAGGATGAAAAACACAACTGCTAAGGCTGCAAGAATTCCGTATGCAATCTTCATAGATTGTTCCTTTGCTTCCCAACTTCATTCGACCGGCGTTGAAAATTCCGGCACGCGCTTGATCTCTCTTAGTTGCCCTTTGGCACACCCCTTAGTGACTGCCTTCACCCCGCATTAGAAAACGATCCGGGTTCTTAGACCGAACAGGGTAATCCGGTCCTGATCGGGATTTAGAAGCGGGTCGGAAATGAATTGTACCGATGGCGTGATCTGCAGTCCGGGTGAGATTGAAAAGCGGTAGAAAGCTTCAAGCGTGAACTGATCGCCATCTATGCCTCTTGCTTCGGCCCAGTTTAGGCCCAGACCGGCCAAATCGGTGTTGCGACCATAGTAACCGAGACCGGCAGAAATCGACCGTTCATAAAGCGCTGCGGTTCCCTTCGAGGCCCCTGCACGGAAGAACGGCATCCATTTATTGTCAACAAACCATGCGGCGGAAAACGCTGCGCCGTAATCTTCTGCTCGACTGCCATCGTCAGCCGCATCCGCATGCCAGAGGGTCAGATGGATATTGTCGAAGTAGATGCGATCAAAGCCGGACGTGTACCCAAGTTCGAGCGACTTGAAGAGATTGCCGTCGCTAAACACATCAAAGTTTGGATCGGACGGGTCGGCGTTTGCGTCTGATACGCTGGCAACGGCGTAGAGGTTCTCGCTCAGCTTTACCCCACCGGCAATACCAAGGCCTTGGTTGGGCGTGTTGATTGTCGGGTTGGTATTGAAAGACAGGTTTTGAAAACCACTGTAGGGGCTTACCAACCCGTAGATATCCACAAAGTCCGTTACATCAATCTGGCCGACTTGCAGCGCCCACGACCCATTCTCAGCCCTTTGGGTCCAGAACAAATTGGTCAGAAGCAAACCGTTGTCATTGAAGGCTGTTCCCGTGATTGAAAGGGCTCCGCCATCCAGCCCGAGAAATTGCGGAGCAACGTCAGTATAACTGTGCCTGTCTTCGATCTTGAATGTCAGAGACCCCCGTTCAGTTGCCTGCCAACTGCCGTAGAACCGCGCAATTCCGCTGGCTGCTTCGCCGGTTCCCAGATCAGCATCCGTGGTTTGGCCCAATGCCAGGTAGTCAATGTTGAACCGAAAACCACCCTCAGCCAGTCGGTCTTTCCACTGAAACCAACCCGGTGCGATATTGCGTGGAAAATCGGAACGATATTGCGGATCGGTGAGCCCGTCTCCGGGCGCAAGATCGGCTTCGACTGAAGATGGCCCGGATAGTCCCTGAGCCGACGCTGCGCCAGCAAATGCAATGCTCAATGCGGCAACCAGAAGTCTTATCATTTTGACGCCTGTGCCCCACCGGTCTTGCGATTTCCTGCCGCGCGGATGCGATCAGCAGCACGCTGCTTCCATTCCAACCTGTCTGCCTCGGTTTCCAGAGTTTCGACACGTTCCGCCTCTAGCTGGAAAGTCGCATTCATAGGCATGAGGCCATCCACAACCATCATATTATGAACGGAAGGATCGATAGTCAGCGTGCCTGTCAGCCGAACGGGTTCATGGAAATAGCGGGGCGCCCAGTCCCCGTTCAACCGCACACGGATCATCTGGTTGGGCGGAGGTGGAGGCATATGACTGCACATCCCTCGTTCGGGCACCAAATACGCGACAGGCCTCCCGTCCGGATCATTCGGAGCAGGAATGGCAAAGCCCGTCAGTGTGATTGTTTGACCGTCGAATTCCGGATTTCCGTTCGTGCCAGCCTTTCTTCGCCGTTCCGTCACGACCTCTCGCTGATCGAGTAGCCAGTCGACATCAATTCCATCAGCTGCCAAAGCATCCTCAGTCTCGGTCAGAAGCATTTGCCACTTTTGCCGCTCGTCTTCACTACCACCATCCTGCTGCAACCTGCCGCGTATACGCACAACGAAAAGAACATCGTCGAACTGTTCGGGGCTGAGATCACGATAGGGGTCATCAAAGACCTGCGCAGACGGATCTGGCAGGTCTGCCCAGTCCAACGCGGTTCCAGGCGTCGCCGCAGCATCATAACCGCACAAAACCAACCCTGCGAATACTGCGGAGCAAAACCAATTTCGCATGAATGCTCTCCGGCTGCTTTATCTGGTCAATCCAGTGTGTTTTTGTAGATCACACCGTCCTTCATGATCAGGCGGATTGTTTCTGGGCTTTCAGGCCTCGGGTCGGCCCCAAACCATTGATCACCCGTACCAACCACCGAGAAATCTTCGAGCGGATTGCCGTCGATCAGCAGGATATCCGCATAGGCGCCTTCCTCGATCACACCGAGCTTGCCAGATGTGTAAGGGTTCGAGAAATCGCCTGACAATGCTACGACCTCACCGCCGATTGACGTAAGTGTCACCATCGACTGGTACGGTCCGAAGAACTCGTTATTGAGATGTTTTTCATAAGCAATCTGGATGTTGCATGCTTCCACTGATCCCACGCAATCGGTCTGAAAGCCGCGTTTTACCGGGCATTCCTTCATATTCGGAATGTAGTTCGCGAAAGTCGCGGACGCCGATATCGCTTTCGCGAGGCTCTTGGGCTCGTTCTTGACCGATGGGATATCCAACAAACCCGGATCAAAAGCCGTGAGGTTAGTCGTTATGTAAGCCCCTTTCTCGTTCATAATCTCGGCAATCTCGCAATCGAAGGAGAAGCCGTGTTCAATGGACATTACACCGGCCTCAAGGGCGTTCATGATTGCTTCCTTGCGGTAAGAATGCGCCATGACATAGGTGCCGTATTCGTTGGCAACCTGAACGGCAGCTTCGATTTCTTCCTTGGAGCCGGCGAGCAACTGCCATGGGTCAAACGCCGAGATCACCCCACCCGACTGCATGAATTTCAGCTGTGTCGCCCCCATGCGCATGTTATTACGACCATACAGGTAGACATCATCGACACCGCTGACTTGTTGCGCCATGTTCAGATTACCGAAGTTGGTCTGTCCGCCCGGCGGCGAGGTGAAGGATGCGAAGTCAGCGTGGCCGCCGCGTGTCCCGAGGAACGCGCCTGACGCATAGTGACGTGGACCGACGATCTGTCCGGCGTCGATGGCCCTCCGCAGACCGCCGTTGGCGCCGCCAGCATCTCTTACAGTCGTAAATCCTTGCATCAGGTACATCTCGGCCATCCTGGTTCCATGGATGCCAAAATCCTCCCAGGTCGAGTTCGTTTCCATGGAAGCGATAGACGGTCCCATGAGCATGAGGTGTGCGTGAAGCTCGATGAAGCCCGGTGTGAGTGTCCTACCGCCGCCATCGATCACCTCCGCATTGGGGGCATCGATCGCATCAGTTGAGACGACCTTGATAAGGTTGCCCTCAACCAGAACACTGGCATTCTCAATGCGTTGCTCATTCACACCGTCGAAGATATGCACGTTGGTAAACAGCGTTTGTGGTTCTTCTTGATCCTGAGCCTGCGCGGTCGTCGAAAAAGAAAAAACTGCCGCGACAATTGCCGTCGAGCAAAGAGACATTCGTAAGCCGGACATAAGTACCCCCTTCATATTCATGTTTTGCCAACTATAGTCTGGAATTCACCGACGCGGTTGCCCCTTTTTAATTAGGATGTACGAATATGATGATTAAAATGGCCACTTCTTAAAACTAATTCAAACAAGGGTTATGAGCTTGCCTTTCAACTCCGCCTCCCGAGAGCATAGCGAGGGCTTTGTTCGCCTCTCTTTAGCTGCTCCGTTTCTGCAATATCTCACCGAACGTAAGATCAATCCGCAACCAGCATTGGATCAGGTCGGCTTGAAAGCCGAACTGTTGACTAACCCATCCGTGTTCGTTCACTCCGAGCTGGTTTACGGCTTGGTAAATGCTTTCTCAGAAGTGTCAGGGGATCGATACCTTGGACTAAATGTAGGGGAGTCGTTTGACCTGCAAGGATGGCCTCCGTTCGCTCAAGCCTTGCAATCGACAACGAGTCTGTTCGAGTTTTTTACCCGCTTTGTTGGGCTCGTACCTCAGGAGTCCAATTCTGTGCGGCACAGCCTTATCATTGAAGCGGACAAAGCGACTTATCGTATCGATAGACAACAGGAACCAACTGTCCCACCCGTTCAGGTAACAGGTTTTGGTGCTGCAATCTATGTACGCCTGTTGCAGACCGTCGTCGGCGAATCCTGGGACCCTTCGCGCGTGCGGTGGGAAAGCAGATACATCAATGGTTTGCCTCTCAACTACAAAGGGATCGAGGTTGGCCTTGGAACCGATCCCGGAATGCAAATCAGTTTTCCTGTGGAATGGTTGTTTTTGCATCATGTCTCTGAGGGCTCTGCCAAACCCATAGCCTCGCCTCGCCAAGATCAAGAGGTATCCGTGGTGGCAGCTTTGCGCTCTGTCTTGCGCGGCAAACTGGATGAATCCGATTTGGGGCCGGAGATGGTGGCCGGGTTTCTGGGAATACAGCGGGAACGGTTCCTGAAAGCGCTTCAAAAACAAGGCACAACGTTACCGCGCGAAATCAAACGGCTGCGTATCGATGTCGCCAAGGAGCACCTCAAAGAAGACCAGATGACAATTGCGGAGATTGGTCTGATGCTAGGCTATTCTGACAAGTCCCATTTCACTCGCTTTTTCCGAAGTCAAACCGGAATGACACCGACCAAGTTCCGAAGCAAGTAAATGTGGTCGAGCCAAATGAACGCTTCGAAGATTAGGTCCTCGTGGGATCAGTTCGGAGAAGTTGTAGTGCGACGTTGAACAGGTTAGTCGACGACATGAATGGTTGGTTGCCACCGCCGATACAACCTCTGCAACTGGCCGTTTCGTTGTGTATTTCGGAGTTAGCAAAGCTTGGTTGCGAAGGTCCGCTTCGGGCTGCGTGCGGCCAATCATGCTAACAGCAGACAACGATGGCACCGAGCCCAATTCAGTCGTTTACAGCAGACAACATGATTTCCTGAACGTCGCGCATGTCCTAGTCAATGGCTTGGTGCAAAACTGAAAAGCGTGATTGTGAATGCCTGCTTCAGGCTGGGACCAGCCAATCATGCTTGCTGCGGAGAACGGCAACACTGAGCCCAGATCTACCGAATGCTGCGACCTTCACCAATTGCGCACAAGTGCGCAAAGCTGACATTTACCATTTTGGGAACAGCTATATTTTGCCATTTGACATACCATTCTGATGCTACGGCGTGGCCCTTCGTTCCGGGCATTCAGTGCGCAGGGCAGAATTCTAAGTTTGTTTTGATTGGTCGCTTCAAAACGACGAAGGAGTACATGCGCTGATCACTTTGCATTGCGTATCGCCAGCATTCCGAAACCTGTGTGGCAGTATGCTTGAAAAATAGTACGCGTCCCCTGGACCCAGAACCCTGGACTGCCCATCTACGGTCACTTCAAGGCGGCCCTCTATCACAACCGCACATTCCTCTCCTTCGTGCGACAGTTCAGATCGGCCCGAGTCGGCACCGACATCGTACTCTTCTATGAGCATCTGGAGTTTTCTGTCTCGGCGCTCTCCTGCGACAAGCAAATAGGAGACTCCAGGTGATCCCAAGTCGCGCATTCTTTCGTGCGGGTAAAAAAACGACTCCTCGTTTTGCAATTCAAAACTGAAGAAGAAGCCCAAATTGACGTCTACCGAGGCAAGGATCTTCTTTAGCAACGCCACGGAAGGCTGAGTTGAACCGCTTTCGATTTGAGAAATCGTCCCGCTACCCACTCCCGCGCGTTTGGCCATTTCACGTTGACTAAGGCCTTTGGTCGTCCGAATCAACTTTAGACGACGGGCTGTTTCGAGATCTGATGACAAAACCGTTACTCTAGTGCTTCCTTGCTTTGGATCGAAAGCATTCTAGGGGCACAATGATTTTTTTCAATAACTTACAGATTAAAATAAAGCCGGGTATGCGGAAAGTCCGAACTCTGCAAGGATTTGTCATCAAATGAAAATCTGCTTCATGAGGAATGAACGTGCTCGATCAACCCAACACAATGTCATCGTTTTGGATGCCGTTTTCGGCCAATCGTGATTTCCTTCGCGAGCCCCGCATGATCCAATCGGCTGAGGGGATGTATTACACCAGTACCGATGGTCGGAAGGTCATGGATGGTACCGCCGGGCTGTGGTGCGTCAACGCAGGTCACCGGGATCCACTGATCGTAGAAGCAGTGCAAAAACAAGTGCACGAGCTGGACTATGCCCCGAACTTCCAGTTCTCCCACCCTCAGGCGTTTGAGTTGTCGGCAAAGCTGACAGCGATGATGCCTGAGGGAATGAACCACGCTTTCTTCACCAATTCGGGTTCCGAGTCCGTCGATACGGCTCTCAAAATCGCGCTGCATTACCACCGGATGCGCGGCGATAGCGCGCGAACGCGCTTGATCGGACGTGAGCGTGGTTACCACGGGACCGGCTTCGGAGGCATCTCTGTCGGCGGCATCGTGAAGAACCGGATGCACTTCGGGACACTCCTTACCGGAGTAGATCATCTGCGCAACACGCATGACCCAGAGAAAAACGCCTTTTCCCGCGGCTGCCCAAAACACGGCGCGGAACTGGCGGATGATCTGGAGCGACTGGTCGCACTTCACGATGCCTCAACCATTGCGGCAGTGATCGTTGAGCCGATGGCCGGATCCACCGGAGTACTTCTGCCGCCGAAAGGATATCTGAAGCGACTGCGTGAGATTTGCGACCGCCATGGCATTCTGCTGATTTTCGATGAGGTCATCACCGCATTTGGTCGTTTGGGGGCCGCGACTGCTTCGGAGTATTTCGACGTAAAGCCGGACATCATCACAACTGCAAAAGGCCTGACCAACGGTGTTATTCCGATGGGTGCGGTCATCGTATCCGACAAGATCTATGACTCGGCGATGGAAAATGCCGATGCGCCGATCGAGCTGTTCCATGGCTACACCTACTCGGCCAATCCGGTGTCCTGTGCCGCAGCGCTGGCGACTTTGGAAAGCTACAAGCAGAATGATTTGTTCCGCCGCGCCGCATTGCTGTCGCAGCCCTGGGAGGATCAACTTCACAGCCTCAAAGGTCTGCCGAACGTCATCGATATCCGCAACCTGGGATTAGTTGGCGCGGTCGAGCTTGCACCACGAGAAGGTGCGCCAGGGGCACGGGGCTATGACGCCATGAAGCGAGCCTGGGACGCCGGAATAATGATCCGGGTCACCGGCGACATCATCGCCCTGTCTCCACCGCTGATCATCTCGGAGCCCGAAATAACGACACTTTGTCAAACACTTGGAGAG
Organism: Ruegeria sp. O5; assembly: GCF_056535105.1. Lineage (NCBI taxonomy): Bacteria > Pseudomonadati > Pseudomonadota > Alphaproteobacteria > Rhodobacterales > Roseobacteraceae > Ruegeria > Ruegeria sp. O5. Next base: position 23,850 of record NZ_JBQERN010000026.1, read on the forward strand.
GTATTGGCGGATCTGCCATAACCCCTGACTTCTAACCCCAAAAAGGACTGACATCATGAAAGATGCATCCCCGATCGCTTTGATCGGCCACTACATTAATGGCCAAATCACTGCTCCATCCGGTGAGAATACTCAGCCGGTTTTCAATCCCGCAACCGGTGCGCAAACCGGTGAGGTGTCGCTGGCGACGGTACAGACCGTCGACGACGCGGTGGCTGCGGCAAAAGCAGCGTTCCCGAAGTGGTCGAACACGCCTCCGATCCGCCGTGCCCGCCTGATGAACAACTTTCTGGCGCTGGTACGCGAGCACAAAGACGAACTTGCCCGCGCTATCACTGTAGAGCATGGCAAGGTGTTCACCGACGCCCAAGGCGAGGTTGAGCGCGGTATTGATATCATCGAGTTTGCCTGCGGCATTCCGCAACTCCTCAAGGGCGATTACACGGAGCAGGTTTCCACTGGCATGGACAACTGGACAACGCGTCAGGCGTTGGGCGTTGTGGCCGGAATTACTCCCTTCAACTTCCCGGTCATGGTGCCGATGTGGATGTTCCCGATCGCCATCGCCGCAGGCAATACCTTTATCCTGAAGCCATCCCCGACCGATCCGTCCGCGGCGCTGCTGTATGCGGATCTGATGCAGAAGGCTGGCTTCCCCGATGGCGTGTTCAACGTCGTACAGGGTGACAAGGTCGCCGTGGATGCGTTGCTGGAAAATGACGACGTCAAGGCCGTGTCTTTTGTCGGTTCGACCCCGATTGCGAACTATATCTACGAAGTGGGTGCGCGGCACGGCAAACGCGTTCAGGCGCTGGGTGGTGCGAAGAACCACATGCTGGTGATGCCGGATGCCGATATGAACAAGGCTGCGGATGCGCTGATCGGCGCGGCCTATGGCTCGGCCGGAGAGCGCTGCATGGCGATCTCGGTTGCCCTGCTGGTCGGCGATGCCGCCGACAAGCTGATGCCTGTCCTGAAAGAACGCGCCGAAACCCTGAAGGTCAAAAACGGCCTCGAACTGGACGCCGAGATGGGCCCGATCGTCACCGCCGCCGCGCGTGACCGCATCAAAGGGTACATCGACTCTGGCATCGAAGAAGGTGCGGACCTGTTGGTCGACGGTCGCAACTATACCGTCGAAGGGCATGAAGAAGGGTTTTTCCTGGGCGGTACCCTGTTCGACAACGTCACCCCCGACATGAAGATCTACAAGGAAGAGATCTTCGGCCCGGTCCTGTCCTGCGTCCGCGTCTCGAACTTTGCCGAAGGCCTGCAACTGATCAACGACCACGAGTTCGGCAATGGTGTGTCGCTGTTCACCCGTGACGGCAACGTCGCGCGTGAATTCGGCAAGCAGGTTCAGGTCGGCATGGTCGGCGTCAATGTTCCGATCCCGGTTCCGATGGCCTGGCACGGTTTTGGCGGCTGGAAGAAGAGCCTGTTCGGCGACATGCACGCCTATGGCGAGGAGGGTGTGCGTTTCTACACCAAGCAGAAATCCATCATGCAGCGCTGGCCCGAAAGTATCTCGGAAGGTGCCGAGTTCGTCATGCCAACCGCAAAATGATCATCCGTTCCAAGGAGTGAAGAATATGTTCATTGGTGTTCCCAAGGAAATCAAGAACCACGAGTACCGTGTTGGCCTGACCCCTGAAAGCGTAGCCGAACTGGTTTCTCATGGTCACAACGTCATCGTCGAGACCAACGCCGGCACAGGCATTGGGGCTGATGATGATGCCTATCGTGCCGCTGGTGCCGAGATTGCTGAAACAGCAGCCGATATTTTCGCCAATGCCGAGATGATCGTGAAGGTGAAAGAGCCCCAGGCCGTTGAACGCGCCATGCTGCGGGAAGGTCAGATCCTTTACACCTACCTGCATCTGGCCCCCGACCCGGAACAGACCAAAGATTTGGTCGACTCGGGCGCTGTCTGCATCGCTTACGAGACAGTCACCGACGATAATGGCGGTCTGCCCCTGCTGAAACCGATGAGCCAGGTTGCCGGTCGCATGTCGATCCAGGCTGGTGCCAGCGCGTTGGAGAAAGCAAAGGGGGGCCTGGGCGTATTGCTGGGCGGTGTACCCGGTGTGAAGCCCGGCAAAGTTGTGGTCATCGGTGGCGGTGTTGTTGGGTTCAACGCGGCTCAGATGGCCGTCGGCTTGCACGCGGACGTAACCATTCTAGACCGCAATCCGGCAGTGCTTGAGAAGCTAGAGAACCATTTCGAGGCGTCCGCCAAGGTTGTTTATTCGACCAAAGCCGCGCTGGAGGAAGAGGTCACCAATGCCGATCTGGTTATCGGCGCAGTTCTGATCCCCGGTGCAGCTGCGCCCAAACTGGTCAAACGCGAACTGATCTCGAAAATGAAACCCGGTGCGGTCGTCGTGGACGTGGCGATTGACCAGGGCGGCTGCTTTGAAACGTCCAAAGCTACCACTCACGCAGAGCCTACGTATGTTGTCGACGATGTTGTTCATTATTGTGTCGCCAACATGCCAGGCGCAGTCGCCCGAACGTCGACCTACGCGCTCAACAACGTAACGCTGCCGCACGCTCTGGCCATAGCCAACAATGGCTGGAAGCAGGCGCTGGCGGACAACCGTCACCTTATGAACGGCCTGAATGTGGCCCACGGCAAGGTGACCTACAAGGCTGTGGCCGATGACCTCGGATACGAGTTCGTTGCCCCGGAACTTTGCTGACATCAGCAAATCAGCGCCCGCTCCGGCACGTCGCCGGGCGGGCGTTACTCGTCAAAAGGAGGAGATCTCGATGAGTTTCAATAAGTTTACCACTGGTATGGCCGCAGGAGCATTGGGCGCCCTGATGTCGACTGCCGCATTTGCGGAAGACATGACACTGCGCTTTGCCGGCGTGTTCCCGATTGACCATCAGGGCACGAAGATGATGGAGCAGGTCGCAGCAGATGTGGCAGCTGCGGATGTCGGCCTGACGGTCGAAGTCTTCCCGGCAAACCAGTTAGGTTCTGGTGAAGCGCTGTTCGAAGATGTTGCACGCGGCAATATCGACCTGGCTTCGGCATTTATCTATGCCGATACCGATCCACGCCTGGAATTCCTGTCAATGCCGTTCTTGCTGGGCGGCTGGGATGACATGGAAAGCACACTTCTGAACATGGATTCTGAGTTCAACACCATCTTGCAGGAAATCACCGACGAATACGGTGTTCGCGTCATGGCGCAGAACCCAGAAGGGTTCATCGGTATCGTTTCGTCGCAAGAGCCCCAGAACTGGAATACTTTTGACGACAAGGGCATGAACATTCGCGTCTGGTCCTCCAGTGTTGTGAAGTCGATGGTCGAAGAACTGGGTTACCAGGCGACCACCATGGCATGGGGCGACATCTTCCCCGCACTTCAGGCTGGCATTGTCGACGGAGCAATCTGCTGCACGAAGACCGCGACTTACTCGATCTTCGCCAAGTCGGATGTTGGCACCCATTTTGTCGAGTACAATTCGATCTCAGAGCTGACAACCTTCTATGCGTCGCAGCGGACACTCGACAAGCTGAACGACGATCAGCGCGCCGCGCTGCAAGCCGCGCTGACCAAGGCGTCCGAAGACTTCTTTGCCTACAATCGTGAGAACGACGAAGTGTTCGGCCAGAAATTGCTCGACAAAGGCTACACCATCCTGCGCCTGAGTGACGAAGAACAAGCTGCGATGGCCGCTCATGTCCAGGAAACGGTCTGGCCTTCGATGGCACAAAACGTCGGTCAGGACATCATCGACCGCCTGCTGGCTGCAAAAGAACAGCAATAATCACTGAGAAAAGGGTCAGCTAATCAGTTGGCCCTTTTTTCGTCTCTGGCTCAACAAAGGGAGGGAGAAAGATGTCTAGCACTGAAGCTGAGCGTCCGTTGGTCGTCGAAAGTGCAGAAAAGAAGAGCTCGCAAAAAATCACTGACGAGTTGCCAGTCATTATTGGGTATCCGCTGAAAGCAGTGGCTTTTGTCATGAGGCAGATCGTCATATTTGCCGGTTTCCTGATGGCTTTTACATTTGGGGCAGTCGTTGTCATCCGGTATGGATTTGGCGGTGATCTGTTTGCCTACGAAGAGTGGCTATTGGGCATTAGCATCATCGGCTTTTTTGCAGGTGCTGTTCTGGCCTCTGCCCGCAACCTGCACATCAACGCGGACATTCTTGGCATTGTGATCCAAAACCCTCGGTTGATTTGGTGGCGCGGCTTTGTCGTCCTGACAGTCGAGGTGCTGGTGATCCTATTCCTCATGTACGCCTGCTATGTCTCGCTGCTTGATGACTTCTCATTCCCGCGACTGCGCGCAACCCCGGTGCTGCGCATTCCGTTTGTGACCTGGCGGATTGCAATCATGATTGCCTTTGGCCTCATGGCGACGTTCACGGCGGCATATCTGTACGTGCATATCCGCAAGGGGCTCGGGCTTCCCTTGAGATCAGAAATGCAAAAAGGAGAAGCCCAATGATTATCGGAGGAAGTCTCCTAATCGTCTGCCTTATGCTGCTGTTAGGTGTAAGCGTATATGTGGCATTCGGAGCGGTCCTTATCTTCATCGCCCTTGTTGGGGACCAAGGCATCACGGGCTATCTGCCGACCGGCTCTACGGGCATCCGTTCCTTGGTGCTTCTGGCGATCCCGCTCTTCATGATCGCTGGCGGCATCATGGAAAAGGGTAAGATCGCAGCCCCTCTTGTCTCGTTGGCTGAAATGTTCATCGGCCATATCAAAGGAGGTCTTAGCGCTGCGGGTGTATTGGCCTGTGGTGTATTTGGCTCCATTTCCGGTAGCGCGAATGCGACGCTGACCTGTATTGGCGGCATCATGATGCCCCACCTGAAAAAGGCCAACTATCCAGGCGGGCAATCAGCGGCACTGATCGTGGCTGCAAGTCCGCTGGGCCTTTTGATCCCGCCAAGCTCTACGATGATCCTTTATGGTTGGGTCGCACAGCAACACGTCCTGAAGTGCTTTCTGTCTACGGTTCTGCCAGCGTTCATCCTGATCACGCTGCTGATTGTGGTCAATCAGCTCATGCTGCGGAAATACGACAACATTAATCTGACGGAACGTCCAAAGCCATTCCTGCCAACCTTCGGTGTCCAGGCGCGTTTGGCCGGGCCTGCACTGATGATGCCGCTTATCATTCTGGGTGGTATCTATGGCGGCATCATGACACCGACCGAGGCCGCCGGTATTGCAGTGGTCTACTCGATCCCGATCGCGATCTACTTCTACCGTGGTCTGACCTGGAAAACGCTGGCTCAAACCATCCAAAACTCGGGCGTTACGATTGGCGTAGTCATGGTCATGATCTTCATGGTTCTGATCGTATCCGATAACCTGATTGCGCAAGGTGCGCCACAGCTGGCAAAACAAATGGTCTATTCAGTATCTGAAAATCCGATTGTGGTTCTGTTGATGATCAACATAGTGTTGATCCTAATCGGGATGCTGATGGACGATATCTCGGGTCTGCTTTTGGCGACACCGATCTTGCTGCCCATAGCGCAGAGCACTGGCATGGATCCGATCCATTTTGCGGCTGTGATCGGCGTGAACCTGGGTATGGCCAACATCACTCCACCTACAGCGCCGCTTCTCTATCTTGGCGCTCAGGTCTGCGATGAACCGGTTTCGCGTATGCTTTGGCCGACTTTGGTGTTCATCGTTTTTGCATGGTTACCGACGCTGATGCTGACGACCTTTGTCCCAGAGTTGGCTCTGTTCTTGCCAGACCTACTGCTGGGTAGGTAGCGCGAGAAGGCAAAAATACCAAGAACACGCCCAAGAGCGCACCCCTGTCTGACGACTGGGGTGCGAGAACTCTCTCAAAGACAATCTGTGAGAGACAGATTTACAGCAAAAAAACGGAAACCTTCAACCAGAGTTTAGAAATGTACAACAACATCTTAGTGGCCCTATCGCTTGAACACGGCATCAGTGAACATGCGCTTTCGACTGCACGCGCCCTTGTGTCCGAAGGTGGTACAATCACCGCCGCACACATTCATGAACCGCCCAACAGACAGATTATGTACTACATGGATGACGGGATTGCCGAAAAATCTCTCCAAAAGGCAAAGGCACGTTTGTCCGAACGCTTGGAAGGTGAATACGGGGTCTCATCTGTCCTGATCGAAAGCCAATCGGCTGGGCGAGCGATCACCGAATACGCCAACAAACATGGCATCGACTGTATCGTGCTTGCTTCGCATAAACCCGGGATGAAGGAGTTCTTTTTGGGATCAACGGCCGCTCTTGTTGTTCGCCACGCTCAGTGTTCGGTGCATGTACTCCGCCTGTAGACTGTTCGGTTGACAATATCGGCAAAAAACCGACACCGCGCTTGGCTCCCATCGAACTGAGATGCTGGTCTAAGATTTACGTCGTGTCAAACGCCGGCGACATCATCCATTGTCTTGGGCAGGCCCGCCTGACTTAAGCGCTATCCTGGTTGATTTAAGGATTTGAGAAACGGAGGATTTTCCGGTCCATCCAAATCAACGTGGATGTGGCTATGTTTTATTTGTTAGATCGGAATTGTGTCCGGGAGTGGATAGGTAAGAAGCGGCCGGATGCTGACCTTGACAATCAGATCCTGAGCGACGGCTTTGCCCGGATAGTGTTGAAAAAGTCCATTGATTGGTCGGTCTGTCGCTGATTCACTCGTTTTATGAGCGGAGGTGCGGCGATGATGGGACCGAGG
>NZ_JBQERN010000027.1:0-28629 GCF_056535105.1 Ruegeria sp. O5
GAAATTCGTCCGTCCGTTTCAGTCCCATAGTTCGTCTCCTTTGCTGCAATAAATGCTATCAAAGGAGCGGCAGCAAACCGCGACACGTCCAGACTCTTAATGCACCGAAGTGCCAACTCGCATCATCAGCGCGAGCGGTACTCCATACCCCGCAACGCTCGAACGACAACTCTTTCAATTGGCGAAAATCCACGAATGAGTTCACTCTGGAACACATTCAAACTTTCGGAAAGCTTAATTATCTCCATGTACCTTTCCAAGTTGCGATGGAGGCAATGATACTTTGCACCGTCGTAGGGCAAATTCATAATAACATACAAAGTTTCACCGTTGGGTCTTACGCCTCCAACCAATACGTCAAAGCTCTCACCTTCTGCTTGATGATGAGTTTCCTGCCAGGCACAATCGGTTTCGTGGACTTTCAAATCAAAATAAATTTGATCGAGTTCGCCCCAATCTACAGAGTTGGATTGATCCTGAGTGATCCTTTTCGAAGGGTCAATGCCCTTTGAAACCTTATAGAAGGTCTTGTCATCGTTAAGCGTTACTTGATCGTATGAAACGAGCAGTGGTTGCGAAGCCGGGTCAAGCGGCACATTTAAAAGGCGTTTCCTAACTTCATTGACAACAATTTCTACAAAGTCCCCCCAAGGGTTAATCTTCTCAATAACCTCAGCCCGCAATCGTTGCGCAATCGGGGAGGCCATGGCGAGACCCAGCTCTTGTTTGAGAACAGCCAGCTGGTCACTCTGAGTTATGTTTGATTGAATAAATTGATCGCGCTGTTCCCTGAGTTCGGTTGCCTGTATTCGTGTGCCTATTATAATCCATAGAAGCGCCAAAGAGGAAAAGAAACCCGCAAGAAAATCACCAATTTCGTTACCAGATCTCTCCCACATCTGCTTCCAGAGAAATACTAAGATCATTATGGCTATCAGCGCAATTGTGATAAGAATTCCGAAATAAACTCTTCGATCCATCCCTGATTGCCTAGAATAGAGCGCTCCTCGTGTCGCATTGTGGGCATTGAAGCAAAGCCCCAAGCAAATCCCAATAGTAACAAGTAAGAGCACCATCGGCGTCGTTAAAATGTTTTCCATATCAAGAAAATCGATCTGCCATGATAATATCGTTTATCTGCCTTCTGATGTAATTTGGCCTCTTGGACGAAACAAACTCTTCAACTTCGATGCCGTGATATCGCCTACTTTCGAGTATTGCTGCAACCTTTTGAAAGTGTCGCTCTGCGAACGATGGATGACCGTTATTGCCATAGTGTTCAAGGTAAGCCTCGGAGCCAAACTCGTCTACACAGTACTTGATTTCTCGTAGTTCGACATCCGAGATCAGGTAGTGATATTGTATCGCTCTGGATTCTGGCGACAAAGTTTCACGCACTGATGACCTTAAGGCAGTGTCATCGTACAACAAGTCCCCGAAGCAATCCTTCCAGTACCTTTCGCCAAGTGGAGTAACAGCGACTCTAGAATGCAGGGTAAGATCACGTGCCTCAACAGTTTCCATATCTTCGCACCAGATCAAGGCACATCTTTGTAGAAGCATCTTATTAAGTGTGGATACAATCAATTCGTTGGAGTACCCAAATCGCCGAAGGCAGCGATTGTAAAGCATCGAGAGTGTAGTCTGTGATGTGCTGCACAAGTACTCAAGGCAACGTAGCTTTAGAAGGTTGTGCTGAGGGTTTTCGTCGATGCGGTAAAGGTTATGAAACCACGTACTGTGCACGACTGGATTGCTCGAGCAAAGGAACATCTCTGCACGCTTACTTTGATGGAGGTCTGAAAATCTACCTCCAGAATTCAATTGCTTAGTGAAGCTATCAGAGGCCACACAATTAAAAAAGTTTGTGAGTGCTAATCGCATACTGAGACCCGAAGTAGCTTCAATGAGATTTGAGACTGCAGTACCGTCTTGTAGAAATGCTGCTTCTATATCTTTGAGCGTCTGAAGGTTTTGGTCTGATAGATTATGCGTCACGCGCAAGTCAGCCAGGCGCCGTTTTATAACCGTAGTAGCTGATGGCACGCAATGATCGGTTGATCTCACTAACTTCACGCCATAGTCGCATGACTTATAAGTAACTGGTCGCATCGGAATGAGTATCTTGCAGCGAATCACCGACGCTAGCTTTATCGACACGTCACTTATTTCTCGTTGAAACTTGGGTGGAATATGGTCGAAGTCATCAAAAATGAAATACGCCATCTTGTGTTTTTGTTTCTCACTCACAAGATACGCGATCTTGCAGATCTCATACCAGCAAAGCGCCTCAGCGTCTTCCTCAAACCGGGCAACTAACTCTTTTCTAGCCTGAATCACAAACCGTAGGAAATCTCGGCTTTCTTCGGACCGATCTGCTTCGTTCGGAAAAAGTGCGTCGCACTCTTGTGCGTAGTTGGAAAGAAAAGTAATGAGCCAAGTTCTTTGCTTTTTGACGATTGGGGTTTTCTCACACCAACTCCAGAAATCTGTTGCCTCTTCAAAAATGGAAAGCTTAGTATTTTTGTTTGACACCAGAGTAGCGGCTAAATGGCGCCAAAAAATCTGCTCGTCATCACGTGAGCTTTCAGTGTCATGCTGGGTCCAATCACGAAACGAGAAATGGAAAAACTCTGGAATTCGAAAAGCAATAGATTGCTTTGGCATTTTTTCAATTATATAGCTTAGAAAAGTTGACTTCCCACTCCCCCAGCCCCCAATCAACAGGCGAATTTCTCCCGTCTTGGCGTTGGAGTTTACACCATCGGGCTCCAAGAACGAAAGCAGTTCATTTTCGTATACCTTGGGCTCGATTCGTGTCGAGAATGACGTCTTTTCGTCTGAATGCTCTAAGACCGAATTCCATCGAAACCGTATGTTGGGTTGACATAGGGTGTAACCCTGTTCGTCTTGAGTTTTCGTTGGATCAAGAAATGTTTTCAAATGGTTGTGTAGTTCAAATGTTTGCATAGATGCACCAGTGCTAAGAAGTTCGACAGTTAACGGCAGGAAAAATGCTAACGCGATTCCTTTATTTCATTGACGTCGTCGTCGGTTTGGATCGGAAGAACTGTTCTAAGTATTCCCCAAGCCCAATTTCGGAAGACGCCACACATCTCGAAGCGTATGCGACATGTTTGGTTTTGTGAACCACGAGTTGCGTGTCAGCCTTGATGGCTTGGAAGGTTGCGCGTTTGCAGCGTCAAGATGCAATGTGATAGAAGTTGTTCCGTCCCTGCGGGTATCACTGGGGTAGCATTTGCGGCGTGCTTAAATGCTTCGGTGTGAGATGGGCCGAGGCGGCCTGCCATACGCGAAGGTCAAGTTTTTCAATCGGCTACGTTACTGGTTGATCACGCTTGAGACAGCCTGCGCGGATCAAAAGGCTAATTGAAAATCCTCGTGTCGGTGGTTCGATTCCGCCCCCGGGCACCATTTAAGCCAGAGAAATGAGTGCTGGATATCAAACGCTTAGCGTTCAATGTCTGGGCCTTTGGCTCGTCTGCAAGATGCTTGACCGAAAGTGTCCTGATTTGCGTGAAGATGCCATTTGACCCGGAGCATTCGACAGTAGTTGCCGTCTAAGGCCGAGCGCTCCGTCATCTTTTCCGGTTCCGGAATCGTGGAATTGAAATGCAGGGCGCTTGCTCGGGTGGGTCTGAACAGATGGTTCGGTGTACAGAGTGGAGCGGGTGCCCGCGATTGATCGGTTTGCGCCCGGCGAACCGCCAGGGAGTGCAAGATCAGGTCACACGTGTGCGTTGATCCTCGATCCCCATCGAGATTAACGAAGGTTCTTCGCGTTGGATGGTCTGAAAGCTTGCTTTGTCCTGCATCTTATCCCAATTGCTCAGGATCAGGCACTGCGCGACGGCTCCGCCCAGTGTGGTTCCCGGTCCAGTGACGATGAACATATCGGGTGCAAACTCTTTCGCGGCTTGTGATACGGCCTTTGTGAAATCATAGGTTTCGGTCACCTGATGACCCAAGGTGTAGTCCCAAAGCGCGTCCAGATCACAGGCGCCGGGCCACCAGATCTGACCGCGGCCATCTATCATGGGCAGATTGGGTTGTCGGAACAGATCTGCGGCAAGGCGGGTGCGACCGACTTCGGCAACTGGGCGTTGCAGGTGTGAATGAAACCCTGCGTGATTGGCCAGCCGCATCGGAAAGCGTTCCTGCACCACAGGCACCTTGTTTTCAAAGGCAGATAACCCAGCTTCATCCCCGGCCAGAACCAACATCCCGCCCAGATCAATTGACAGGGTGAGGGTCGCGCCAGTGCCGTCAATCTCAGCGACCAGAGCCAGCAGTTCGGCCTTGCGTGCCGGGTTCGGCTGCCAGTCGGCATCCATGAAAGGATAGATCAACTGGCCGCCTATCAGGCTCTGCTGCATGAGTGTTCCCATGGTGTTGACCACCTCGAACCCAGCCTCGGCGGTCAAGGCACCCCCGCAGGCCAGGGCCGAATACCAACCCATCGAGTTTCCGGTCACAGCCACCACGTCGACCTTTTCCGGATCAATGGCACGAAAATCGCCCAGCGTCGCGGAATAGATCAGGGCCGAGGCATTGTCTCCGCGCGTGTGCTTTGCCACGGAATACCGGGGCGCGCCGTCCAGTTCGCTTAGGGTTTCCTGACCCTGCGCGCGGCGCATGTCGTCGAAATGTGCCAGCAGGGCCTTGTCGGTAAAATGCCGGCCGAGAACCCCCAATTCGGGTTTGTTATAGGTGCCGCGTCCCGGACAGATGACAACAGCGGTTTGTTTCACAGACCTCATTTGCCCGTCTCCATCAGGGATCTTGCTGCGGCCTCGATGCTGTCTTTCGATGGCATGGTCGCGGCATAGGCCGGGCCGGTGGCGATAAAGCTGTCTTCGGCGGTAATACGGGCCATCGGCACATCAGTGGTTTCGTGGAAATGGGCCATCAGGGCCTCGGCCACGCCGCCGTGATGCCGGGTTTCATCGACGATCAATATCCGCTTGGCACCGCTTACGGCCCGGGTCAGCGCGTCTTTGGGCAGCGGCGACAACCAGCGCGTATCAATGATCCGGGTTTTTATCCCGTCGGCCTCCAGCGGTTTGCGCGCCTGATGGCTGAGGTAGACGCCATTGCCAAAGGTTACGATCGCCAGATCGTCGCCGTCGCCATCCACGCCAACCTCGCCGAAACCGATCCTTTCAGATGGGTCGGGGTAGGTGTGCATCCAGCCGGAGTCTCCGGCTTCGTGCAAGTCCCGCATCGGGTAGAGCGCGATGGGTTCCAGAAACACGACCAGCCGCTGTTCTTCACGCGCAAGGCGAACGCATTCACGCAGCATCCGCGCGGCGTCGGCACCGTTCGACGGGCAGGCCAGGATCAGCCCCGGAATGTCGCGCAATACAGCGACCGAGTTGTCATTGTGGAAATGTCCTCCAAAACCCTTTTGATACCCCAACCCGGCGATGCGCACGACCATCGGGTTGGTGTACTGACCGTTCGAGAAGAAGGGCAGGGTGGCCGCTTCTCCGCGCAACTGGTCTTCGGCGTTGTGAAGATAGGCCAGGAACTGGATTTCCGGCATGGGTGTAAACCCGTTTTGGGCCATCCCGATCGCAAGGCCCAGAATCGACTGTTCGTCCAGCAGCGTGTCGATCATCCGGTCGGGTCCGAAACGGGCCTGAAGCTTTTGCGTCACGCCATAGACACCGCCTTTGCGCCCGACATCTTCGCCCATCATCACGATCTCACCGTGTTCAAGCATCAGGTCGCTCAGGGCCCAGTTGATCAGGCGCGACATGATCTGGGGTTCAGCATGTGCTTTGAGGTCGCCGCCGAATACTTCAGCCCGATGTTCGGGTGTCGGGCCATTGGTCGGGGCGCAGGGGCGTGCGGGCGGGATCAGGCTGGCCATCACGTCACCCGCGGTTTTCAGGCGAGGGCGGGTAATCGCCTTGTCGGCGACGCGGGCGACGCGGTCGCAGGTGTCGGTGTATACCTTCAGGCCGTCATCCGGTTGCATCGCACCCGATTGTTCCAGCAGGCGGACGGAGTGCAGCAGGGGGTCGTTCGCCTCTTCGGCTTCGACCTCGGATTTTGGCATGTAGGTGGTGGGCATGTCCGCCCCGGCGTGGCCATACAGGCGCACCGTGCGGATGTGCAGAAATGCGGGTTTCTTACGGCTGCGGACATAGGCGGCGGCTTCTTGTGCGACACGGTAGGTTTCGAAAATATCGAGCCCGTCACACGTGAAATACTTCAGTCCCGGTCGATGAGAGAATGTTGCGGCAATCCAGCCTTGTGGTGTCTTGGTCGAAATTCCGATCCCGTTGTCCTCGCAGCAGAACAGCAGTGGCAGGGGAACCGACTGGTAAGACGTCCACTGCGCGGTGTTGAACGCGCCTTGCGCAGTGGAATGGTTGGCCGAAGCATCACCAAAGGAACAGTAGACGATGGCGTCGTCCGGTATTTCTGCATGTTCGGGTTTGTGACGGCGGGCTGCCCCGATTGCATAAGCCGCGCCGACAGCTTTGGGCAGGTGGCTGGCAATGGTCGAGGTCTGCGGCGGGATGCAAAGTGCTTTTGACCCCAACACCTTGTGCCGCCCACCGCTGATCGGATCATCAGAGGATGAAGCGAAGGACAACAGAATATCCCATGTCGGGCTCTGCCCCGGCACCTGATCGGACCGGGCGATCTGAAACGCGGCGTCGCGGTAGTGTAGAAAAGCAGGGTCTGTCGGGCGCAGGGCTGCCGCCACCGCGGCCATCCCCTCGTGACCAGAGGAGCCGATGGTATAGAACCCCTGACCGGCTTTCTGCATTGCCCGGCTTTGGCGGTCCAACGCGCGGCTGAGACATTGCGCGCGATATAGCCCGACCGCTTCGGACGCTGTCAGTGGGCCAGACGGCGTCGCGCCATCGGGAAAATCCCGTGCCGCAACCCGGCGCAGGAAATTGTCATGCACAATGGTTGCGCGATCCATATTTGTCGTCCTCAGGCGAAGGCTTGCAGGCCCGTTTGCGCGCGACCCAAGATCAAGGCATGAACATCATGCGTGCCTTCATAGGTGTTCACGGTTTCCAGATTCACCATGTGGCGGATCACGTGGAAATCCTGGCTGATGCCATTACCGCCGTGCATGTCACGTGCGTGGCGTGCGACCTCAAGTGCCTTGCCGCAATTGTTGCGCTTGATCAGGCTGATCATTTCCGGCGCTGCGCGGGCTTCGTCCATCAGACGACCCACGCGCAGAGCGGCCTGAAGGCCCAAGGCGATTTCCGTCTGCATGTTCGCAAGCTTCAGCTGGAACAGCTGCGTTTGCGCCAAAGGGCGACCGAACTGTTTTCGGTCCAGACCGTATTGCCGCGCGGCGTGCCAGCAGGCCTCGGCTGCGCCCATCGATCCCCAGGCGATACCGTATCGTGCGCGGTTCAGGCAGCCAAACGGCCCTTTCAGACCTTCGACACCCGGCAACAGAGCATCTTCCCCGACCTCGACATTGTTCATCACGATCTCACCCGTGATCGAGGCGCGCAGCGACAGTTTGCCTTCGATCTTCGGAGCTGAAAGACCGGGTGTGCCTTTTTCAAGAACGAAACCCTTGATCTTGCCGTCATGCGCGTCTGATTTGGCCCAGACAACAAACACGTCAGCAATGGGCGCGTTCGAGATCCACATCTTTGACCCGTTGAGGACATAGCCCCCATCGGTCTTTTTCGCGACGGTTTTCATGCCGCCGGGGTCCGAACCCGCATCGGGCTCGGTCAGCCCAAAGCAGCCAATAGACTCACCGCTGGCCAGTTTCGGAAGGTATTTCCGGCGCTGTTCATCCGTTCCGTAGGCATAGATCGGGTACATGACGAGGCTGGACTGCACCGACATCATCGAGCGGTAACCGCTGTCGACCCGTTCCACTTCGCGTGCGACCAGACCGTAAGTGACATAGCTGGCTCCGATGCCGCCGAATTCTTCGGGGATAGTCGTGCCCAGAAGGCCCATTTGGCCCATCTCGCGAAAGATTTCGGGGTCTGTTTCTTCATTGGCGAAAGCCTGGGTCACACGGGGCAACAGTTTGTCCTGCGCGTAGGCGTTGGCTGCATCGCGCACCATGCGTTCGTCTTCGGCCAACTGGTCTTCCAGCAGAAAAGGGTCATCCCAAGTGAAAGGGCCAAGCTGGGGGCGGGATTGTGGTTTCATGAGAGTTTCCTTTCTGCAGCGGCTTTGAGACGTGCAAGCCCCGCTGCAATTGTATCTTGGGCATAAGCAAAGCTCAGGCGAAAATGTCCGGGCAACCCGAAGGCGCGACCGGGAACCAGAGCGACACCGGCATCTTCCAACAACCAGGTGCAGAAGTCAGCGTCATTTTTGAACGGTCCACCCCGATCCTCAAGCAGTCCGGCGCAGGAAGGAAAGGCGTAGAACGCCCCGTCGGGAGCCGCGCAGCGCAACCCCGGAACCGTGTTCAACCCTGCAACCACCAGATCACGGCGTTCGGAAAAAATGACCCGGCGTTCTTCCAACAGGTCCGGGCTGCCGGTCAGCGCAGCAAGCGAGGCCCATTGTGCAATCGAACAGGCACCCGATGTAACCTGCCCCTGAACGGCCACCATTGCCTTGATCAACTCGACCGGCCCGATCCCCCAGCCGATGCGCCATCCGGTCATGGACCATGCTTTGGCGACACCGTCGACGATCAACAGACGGTCGGCAAGGTCAGGGGCCGCCTCGGCCACTGAAACAAACGGAGTAAAGCTGAGATGGCGATAAATCTCATCCGCAAGAACCCAGACCTGTGGATGCCGGGACAGAACAGATGCGAGGGCGGCGATCTCATCCTGTGTATAGATTGCCCCCGACGGGTTCGACGGCGTGTTGAGCATCAGCCAGCGCGTGCGCGATGTGATTGCGGCCTCTAACTGTTCCGGCAGAAGCTTGAACCCCTGATCCATCGGGCAAGGCAGAATGACGGGCGTTCCACGCGCCATCCGCACTATGTCAGAATAGCTGGTCCAGTAGGGCGCGGGCATGATGACCTCGTCGCCGGGGTTCAGGCTGGCCAGCATCGCATTGGCAATCACCTGCTTGGCACCGGTGGACACAATGACCTGAGCCACTTCGGCTTTGGCCTGCCGGGCAACTTCGGCGCGCAGGTCGGGCACCCCGGCCGTCGGCGGGTATTTCGTCTTGCCGTCCAGCGCTGCCGCGTGGGCAGCTTCGACCACATGGGGCGGGGTCGGCAGGTCAGGTTCACCGGTCGACAGCGCCAGAACATCGCGCCCTTCCGAACGCAAGCGTGCGGCGGCCTCGGAAATCTGCACGATTTCGGACAATTCGATACCGTTTAGTCGGTTTGCGCGATGGAACACTGTTTATCTTCCTCTGAAGGTGACTGAGGTTCTATCTACAAAGTAACTTGATAAAAATACGCTGTTTTGTATCGTTTCTGTGACTAAAACTCATAAGTGATATGCCCAGAATCAACTCCCTCCCGTCTTTTGCCCTCATGCGCAGCTTCGAGGCTGCCGCACGCCACGAAAGCTATACCATGGCAGCAGAAGAGCTTGGTGTGACGCAGGGCGCGGTTAGCCGTCAGGTGCGTGAACTTGAGGCTGCGCTGGGGGTGACGTTGTTTCGCCGGGTCGGACGTGCCGTTCGCTTGTCGAAAGCGGGTCGCGCTTTGTTTGAAGAACTTGCCGGAGACCTTGAGCGGCTGAACGGTACGATCAATCGTGCGATCGCGGCCGGTGACGGTGCGTCGTTGCTGTCCTTGGCGGTCCTGCCCACCTTTGCGACACGGTGGCTGGTGCCAAGACTGCCGGATTTCAAGCACCTGCATCCGGGGATCGAACTGGATTTGCATTCCTACACGACACCGTTCAGCCTGGAAGAGCGGCGCGTGGAC
The DNA here is from genome assembly GCF_056535105.1 of Ruegeria sp. O5. Classification (NCBI taxonomy): domain Bacteria; kingdom Pseudomonadati; phylum Pseudomonadota; class Alphaproteobacteria; order Rhodobacterales; family Roseobacteraceae; genus Ruegeria; species Ruegeria sp. O5. The sequence goes on from NZ_JBQERN010000027.1 coordinate 9,887, forward strand.
CTTGCCATTCACTTCGGGCACGAAGATTGGCCTGGTGCGCGGCTACGCAAGCTATTCCCGGAAAAACTTGTCGTGGCAGCTGCGCCCGTGTTGTTGGGCGCCCAACGGCCTTTCGAGGAACAGCATGTGTTCGATCTGCCGCTGTTGCATCTGACCTCACGGCCCGGGCTATGGTCCGAGTATCATGCAAGCCTTGGGCTTGACGCCAGGGCGGTTTTTCCAGGGATGCGCTTTGATCAGTTCTCGATGCTGATCGAAGGCGCAGTTGCAGGGCTTGGGGCTGCGATTTTGCCGTCCTACCTGATCGAGGCTGAGTTGGCGTCGGGCACGCTGGTCCAGACCGGGCAATTGGTGAATGCCTCGGGCAGCGCATATTTCATTGCAACGCCGACCGGGCAGAGGAACGAAGCCGTACAAGCATTTGCGGACTGGATCATCCGGCAAACGAAAAGGCATTTGTAAGGGTGCGGGCGCGACAGAAGGGTTACAGCATCCGGATGCCCTGCATGGTCTGGATGATTGCCAGATCCTGCTCGTAAAGCTCTGTAAATGCGTCAACGATGTCTGCGTTCCAGCCGGGCAGATCAAGTTCTTCTTCGACCTCATCGGGCCGGGCATAGTCCTCCAAAACCCGCGCAAGGTCTTCGCGTTGAGCGTCCTTGTCGAGGCCGACGCCGCCCCGCACGATGTCCAGAACATGCTGTTGACCGGTTTCAGTCAGAAGCGACGACAGCAACGCATATTCATCCACCAGAGGAGCGTCACCGGGCAGGCCCGCCATTGCGCGCGTGATATCCCCCAGAATCAGTGGCAAATGTTCGTTCTTCCACAAAGTGAGCTGCACCTGAGGTGCAAGATCGCGCAGATCTTCGATCATACTCAACCAGCTCAGGCAACTCAGATCGGTGCTGGTCAGAATCTCCTGCCGGTGATCTTCATGGATCGACATAAGGACCTTGGGTATGAAAAAACCGGGGTTCACCAGACCGACAAATATTTCGACCTGAGCATCGTCCAGCAAGGTCTGCACATAGGCTGTCCGCTGCCCGGCAAAAGGGTAAATCTGTCCATGTTGCAGGGCAGAGCGTGTTGGGCCAAAGAACTTGTCGTTCGAGAGGATGACACGATCAACATTTGGATCATCCGGAAGAAGGGCGTGCAGCCCGTCCTGTGTTTCTGCATCAGACAAATCCTGAGCAAGGGCATCAGACAGAACCTTGACAAACTGACGTCCGCCGCGCGGTCCCAAGATCACAGCACGGCAATCCGCCAAGGCCTGCTTGTTTGCCGAAAGCGAGGACAGCACTTGCCCTTCATCGGCGAAAGCGGCCCCGGCATGGATTACTACCTGCATCTTTTGTCCTTTTACCCTCAGGGGCTGTGTCCATCCCATTCCATGTCTTTGCGTCGCGTGAAAATCTGCAACGAACCAACCGTGCGGTTTCTGCACTTTCTCAGGAAATCGGGCAATCCCCAAGTTTGAGTTAAAAATGAGGGTTGCAGTCCTCTGTCGGACGAAGTAATCGACTGCCAGTGCCCCTATAGCTCAGCTGGTAGAGCAACTGATTTGTAATCAGTAGGTCCGCGGTTCGAGTCCGTGTGGGGGCACCACTTTCCAATTCACTACAATCCAAAGACATCCAAATATCCCTGTGATATATGTGGTTTGGCGATGTTCTTTGTCCGATACCGTCTAATGGCGTTCGGTGAGATGCCCCCAGTTTGGGGGGCTTTTTGGGGGCTTCGTCAATTTGGTGAAAAGACGAGGCCCCCAGATGCCACTTAGCGACGTTCAGATTCGAAATCTAAAGCCCAGAGGAAAACCATATAAGGTTTCGGACTTTGAGGGGCTTTATCTTCTCGTGACCCCTGCCGGTTCAAAGCTTTGGAATGTCAAATATCGGCTGCATGGAAAAGAGAAAAAATTGTCGCTGGGTGCGTATCCATCTGTCTCATTGGCGCAGGCGAGAATGCTCAAAGAAGAAGCCCGCGCCAAGATTGCTCAGGGCTATGATCCATCTGAGGCAAAACAGGCAGCCAAGCGCGAAACCCGAGAAGCGCAGAGCCACACTTTTGAGAAAATTGGCGATGCTTTTCTGGAGAAACAGCGCAAAGAGGGCAAAACTAAAGCCACCCTCGATAAAACAATCTATCATTTAAAGCTCGCGAACTCGGACTTTGGGCGTAAGCCTATTACCGAAATCACCGCACCAATGATCCTTGCATGTCTTCGAAAAGTCGAAGCCAAAGGCAACTATGAAACGGCTCATCGGTTGCGCGCGCGGATTGGGTCTGTGTTTCGGTTTGCTGTTGCCAGTGGGGTGGCCGAAACAGACCCCACCTATGCGCTTAAAGATGCGTTGATACGTCCAAACCGGCAACACCGTGCTGCAATCACTGATCCAGTTAAACTTGGGGCGCTCATGGTAGCTATTGACGGGTTTGACGGGCAAGCTACCACGCGAATAGCGCTGCAATTGCTCGCTATGTTGGCCCAAAGGCCGGGAGAGATCCGACAGGCAAAATGGCAGGAGATCGATTTTGAGAGTAGAATTTGGTCGATCCCTGCGGCCAAAATGAAGATGCGCCGCGATCACAACGTGCCGTTGCCCAATCAAGCCATAGAGCTCTTGTCGGAACTGCGTGGGATTTCGGGCGATGCTGAATACCTCTTTCCCTCGTTGCGTTCGTGGCATCGCCCTATGTCGGATAACACATTGAACGCTGCCTTGCGTCGCATGGGCTATTCCGGTGAAGAAATGACCGCTCATGGGTTTCGTGCGAGTTTTTCGACTCTGGCGAATGAAAGCGGGCTTTGGAACGCGGACGCAATCGAAGCGGCTCTGGCGCATATCGAGCGCAATGAAGTCCGCAAGGCTTACAATCGAGGAAAATACTGGGATGAACGTGTAAGGCTTGCGGATTGGTGGGCAACGCTGTTGGATAGTATCAGACCAACCTGAGCATTGATTTGAAGAAAATTTATAAACTTAAACACTGGTATTCCATTGAGGACGCGGCGAGCAGGCTTTCTCTGACGCTTGGCGAAGAAGTGAATTCAGCTGAGGTTTTGGAGCTCGCTCTTGATGGCCACATTCACCTTTATTGGTTCATGCGGCACGTTTCTGCCCAAGAAGTAGTAAATCAAACCCGCTCGGTTTGGGTGTCGCCCGATAAGGATAACAAAATCTTTGGGCTCGCGGCAGAGGGTCAAGATACCGTGGAAATCAAGTTTTCGGACTTTTTTCCACTAGAGGGTCGGACTAGCATTTCCTTTTTGGATGGGCCGCATCGTTTAAGGCTAGACCTTTGCGGTGCATTGGAGGATTACCTTCGGGCGTTCTTGACTAAAACCGGGGGAGAGTTGACGTCGATAGATGGTTTTTTTGTAGAAGACGACAATGGTCGTGTGTTTCAAGTTCTTGAAGCTTTTGGTGGATCATATTTAAAGGAAATGTACCCGGAAGAACGGGTGAGTTTCCATGACGTGCGTGGATACTATCCTTCCGTGGATTGGCCAGCCTTTTCGGAGCTGGGTTTCACAAAGCATGAATTGGAGAGCTTTGAGAGTGCGCTTCAAAACAATGATGAAAAAGTGGTTGCTAGCCGAGAACGCCAAACGTTGTACAAAATGTTAATTGCAATGGCCGTGGACGGCTATGGCTACGACCTAACAGCTTCAAGAAGTCCATTCGCTAAGGAGCTTGAAGGAATTTTGGACCGGCTTGGCCTACCAGTCAGCGATGATACAATTCGCCAAAAACTCAAGGAAGCTTCGGAACTGTTAGACCAAAACGCCGGAAAACAACCTAATTAGGTTTCACCCAATCCTAATTCGGCCAGTTCCATGCTCGACCAAGATAGACCTGTTCCATCTTCAACAAACGAGATGGAACAATGTCTGATATTGGCAATTTCCCCCTTACGGGGTTCGTGAGACTTTCCCAAATCCTGGCGCCCGCTGGCCCGATCCCTGTTTCCAAATCGACATGGTGGCAAGGCGTAAAAGACGGACGTTTTCCGCGGCCTCAAAAGCTTGGACCGCGCACGACAGTTTGGAAAGTAGAGGAAATTCGAGCGCTCTTTGAGGATGGGGACAATGGGTAAGCGCGCCAACCCGATGGCGGTAAAGGCAGCACTTACATACGACATCAATGAGGCTGCAGCAGCCTTGGGGAAAACACCCGCAACTATTCGAAGTTGGATCAAAGACGGCCTTCCCGTCATGAGTTCTCGCAAGCCTTACCTTATTTCCGGTGAGGCAATCCGTTTCTACCTTCGGGCAAAATACAAGGCCGCCAAGCGGCCACTTGGGTCGAGCGACTTCTTCTGTCCGGGATGTAGAGATGCCCGCCAGCCTGTCGGAATGACTGCAACGGTTTGGCCGGTGCAAAATCGAACCATCCTTCTAAAAGGGGTTTGCACCAAATGTGGCTGCACCTGCACCCGCATGATCTCCAAGTCGCGGCTTGGGGAATTCGCTCAACTGTTCCAGTTGTCGAACAAGGCAGACAGCGAACCCTAAGTGACACCGCCTCCACCCCCTCAAACTTTCACAATCTCTAAGGAGCAACCACATGAGGAAATTCAACGAGGAAAATGAGCGGATCAAACGCCGCTACTTGCAATATCTTAAGGCCGCTAAGCGGAAGGACGCGGGAACGGTTCTCAAAGCGGCTGAAGCAATTTTGCGGTTTGAAGCCAGTACGAACTACGCAAACTTCAAACGGTTTCACATTGAGCAGGCGATCAAGTTTCACGACCGTATCAATGCTGAAATCAGCAAGGCGACCGGCAAGCCCCTTTCAAAGTCGACAATTGCCTCGGTACTGGCTGCAAACAAGGCGTTCATTTTTTGGCTGGCCGATCAACCCGGTTACAAGAGCCGTATCCGCCATTCTGATGCGGACTATTTCAACATGGACGCAAAAGGCCAACGAGTGGCCAGGGCCACGCGAGAAACGCCATATCCTTCCATGGAGATGGCCCGCCACGCCTTCAACTATATGCCGGAGGCCACAGATGTTGAACAACGCAACAAGGCTCTTTTTGCGTTTCTAATGCTCACTGGCGCGCGCGACGGGGCGGTTGCGTCTTTGCGGCTCAAACACATCAACATGATCGATGGGTGTGTTTATCAGGATGCGCGTGAGGTCAGAACAAAGAACTCCAAGACCTTCACGACATACTTTTTGCCGGTGGATGCGGCGTTTCAGGCCTGTTTTGACCAGTGGGTGAGCTATCTGAAACAGGAAAAGCTGTTTGGCCCAGATGATCCGCTGTTTCCACCTGCGGAGATCAAACCGGTTGATGGTGAATTCAAAGTGGTGGGCCTTAAGCGAGAAATCTACAAGAACGCCAATGCCATTCGCGCGGTCATCAAAGAGGCCTTTGTGCGGGCCGATTTGCCGCCCTTTACACCCCATGCGTTTCGCAAAACCTTGGTGAAATGGGCCGACACTACCTACCCAACCCGCGAGGCCTTCAAGGCATTTTCTCAGAATATCGGCCATTCCAATGTTGTCACAACAATAAGCGCGTATTGTCCGGTCGGCATTGAGCGTCAGGCAGAGTTGATTAAAGCGGCAAGATCTGTCTGACAGACGTTGTTTCCCACGCCGTCACGGCATAGCTTGGCCGAAAAATCAAAGGACCGCCCGTGTTTGAAAACGCCTTCAACAGCATCGACAAAGAGCTCCGTAACGAAGAGGGGCTTGCGTCTGAGCTGGACTACGCCGAACAGACCTCATGGATTCTATTTTTGAAATACCTTGATGACATGGAACAAGAGCGCCTGGATGAGGCCGAGCTGGAAGGTAGGGAGTATGCCCCAACGTTACCAACCGCGATGCGCTGGAACACATGGGCTTCGAGCAAGAATGACGATGGCGCGGGCCGGAAGGATGTTCTCACCGGCGAAGACCTGATTGCCTTTGTGAATACTGAGCTGTTCCCGACGCTCAAGAAGTACCGCGAGAACGCGCCTAGTCCTGACACTATCGAATACAAGATCGGCGAGATATTCTCTGAACTCACCAACAAGTTTCGCTCCGGTTATTCCTTGCGCGACGTGTTGGACATTGTTGATGGGCTTGAATTTGGCACCCAAGAGGCCAAGCACGAGCTGTCCGACCTTTACGAGTCGCGCATCAAACGTATGGGCAATGCAGGGCGTAATGGCGGGGAATATTACACGCCACGTCCTTTGATCCGCGCGATGATCAAGGTCATCGACCCAAAGATTGGTGAGACCATCTATGACGGTGCCTGTGGCTCCGCGGGCTTCCTTTGCGAAGCTTATGAACACCTGCTGACGCCCGACATTTCCGCTACCGATTTCAATACGCTCCAGACCAAGACCTTCTATGGGCAGGAAAAGAAATCACTCGCCTATGTCATCGCCATCATGAACATGATCCTGCATGGCATTACCGCCCCTAATATCCGGCGCACCAATACGCTCAACGAAAACGTCATGGATATTCAGGAGAAAGACCGCCACGACATAATCCTTGCCAATCCGCCTTTTGGGTCGGGCGAACGCGCCGAGGTGCAGCAGAACTTTCCGATCAAATCAGGCGAGATGGCCTATTTGTTCATTCAGCATTTCATTCGAAAGCTGAAAGCAGGCGGGCGCGCGGCTGTGGTGATCAAGAACACCTTTCTCAGCAATGGCGATGCCGCCGCATTGCGCCGCGAATTGCTGGAAACCTGTAACCTGCACACGGTGCTGGATTGCCCCGCTAAAGTGTTTCAGGGCGCAGGTGTAAAAACCGTGGTGCTGTTCTTTGAAAAGGGCCGTAAGACTCAAAAGACGTGGTACTACGCGCTTGATCCGGAAAGGTCTTTGGGCAAGTCATTCCCCCTGCGCGATGATGAGCTGGCCGAATTTGTGGAGCTGCAGAAGACCGAGGCTGATAGTGCAAAAAGCTGGACTGTCGAGCGCGGCGACATTGACGAAGAGACCATGGATATGTCGGTCAAAAACCCGTTTGTGCCCGAGGAAGCCCCGCTACGCGCGCCTGCGGAGATTATCGACGATATGTTGGCGCGGGATGTCGAGACCACCCAGATACTGGCGCAGATCAGGGGCTTGCTGTGAAGGCGGGTTGGGAGGTCAAGCCGCTAGAGAGGTGTATAGAACCTTTCAAAATATCTGGCAAAATACCCAGAAAGAAATTTGAGGCAGACGGGCCTTTCCCGATTGTTTCGCAAGAAGCGGACTACATTAACGGCTATTGGTCAAGCCGCGCCGAGTTAAACCGGATTGCGAAGCCAGTGGTTATCTTTGGCGATCACACGCAAGTCATAAAGTACATTGATTTCGATTTTGTAGTTGGGGCCGACGGCGTCAAAATTCTTCAACCCGTTGAAAAACTGAATGCAAGATTTTTGGCTTACTTCTTGGAAGGCAACCCGATACCTAGTCTCGGCTATGCCCGTCATTTTCGCCACATCAAGGGTCTCGAAATTCCAATCCCCCCTCTCGAAGAGCAAAAACGGATTGTGGCGGTTTTGGATGAGGCGTTTGAAGGGCTGATCCGCGCCAAAGAGAACGCCGAAGCTAATCTACAAAACGCGCGGGAGTTGTTTGAAAACGCCGAATTGGAAATCTTCCGCAAGCATACGAGTGATGTTCCCTCGACGACTTTGGGCAGTCACGCAGATTTTCGAAACGGCCTCAATTTCTCGAAAAGCAGTGTAGGGCAAACGGTGAAAATCGTAGGCGTGGGTGACTTTCAAGACAATTTTTGGATGCCCTTGGAGCAGTTGAAGACTGTTGCTATTGAGGGAGAGCTTTCGGAGCAGGATAGTATCCAAACTGGTGACATCCTTGCGGTCCGCTCAAATGGGAACAAGGAGCTAATCGGGCGCGTTATGCTCGCGGGATCTGTTACGGAACCTACGTCATTTTCCGGTTTTACTATCCGAATTCGTATCACTGACAAACACACTTTGCCTGAGTTTATTTGTTACTTCATGAAAACCAAGGCCATGCGAAAACTGCTGGCAGCGGGAGGCGATGGAGCCAACATTAGCAATCTTAACCAGAAGCTTCTAAGTGGCCTGTCTTTGCGAGTTCCGAGTAAATCAGTGCAAAGGGCTGTGATTGAAGAAGCAAAAAACCTAAAAGGTTCATTTGATGAATTGACCGCAAGCTACCTAACCAAACTCCAAGACATCGCAGACCTGCGTCAATCTCTCTTGCAAAAGGCCTTTGCGGGGGATCTGACATAGGGCTAAGCTCGCCTCATAATTGATTTTCGGAATGTATTATGACTACTTCTAAAGATGTCGAGCGGCCAACGTATCAGTTCGATGCAGATCATCTCGAGGTGTTTAAGGCAAATCTTCCCAAGAAAGCGCGACGAGCAGAGAAGGGTAAGTCGAAGAAAGCTCAAACTTTTGCCGCTGGCTTTTTTGATGCGGATAGTGCTGCTCTCAAAGACGAAATCTATTCTCATGACGACGTGGTTAAGGTCGTTCAAGGCACCGCAAATAGCATGACAAAATGTGCAGCCATTTTGGCTTGGGGTGGCATGCGCATGGATCATAGACGATTGTTGATTGCCAAAAATTCCATAGATTTTGAAGCCCTCTGTAAAGAGCTTGATGCTGGCACCAGAACCCGTAGGTCTGCATTTGATGAATTCAAAACGCTCCGCAAGAAGAATGATATTCCTGGTCTTGGCAGCGCATTCTTCACCAAGCTGATTTACTTTTTCCGGTATTCAAAACGTAACAAAAACGTTGGGGGCTACATTATGGACCAATGGGCCAGCGAAAGCGTGAATCTGCTGGTGAAATCAGACAATCCAATTGTGAGGCTTGATACATCTTTGCGTCGAATTTCGGTGTCTTGCGATGAGGTCAGATGGTTGTCAAGTTCGACTGTGTCCGACAAAAATGATGCGGACGACTATGAGATGTTTTGCAGTGCAATGGATCAATTGGTCGAAACGACCGAGCTGTCTGCGGCGCTTGTTGATCTTGCGGTCATGGGTTTAACAGACGACAAGCCCAACGAGTGGCGTGATTACGTCATGGATTGTCGCCAAAGAGTGTTAGCTGTCGATTATTGCAAGAAAAATGCATTGGTTGTGAACCATGGAAACTGAAGCAGACACACGCGCTGACCGCATTGATCCGTCACTTGCAGTGCAAGGATGGTCTGGCCCTAATCGGATTGAAGGTGCGCGGGTTAGCCGCGAAGAAATGCTCTGGCCCGGTCGCATCATGTCTGGTGGTGGGCTGAATGCCCCTAAGCCTGCCGACTATGTTCTGCGCATGAATGGCCATGTGTTGGCTGTCATGGAGGCTAAGAAGGCCTCGCTGCCCTACACGGAGGGCCGGGGGCAGGCGCTATACTATGCCACGCGCATTGACGCACGCTTTGCCTATTGCACCAATGGGATCGGCTATTACGAAATAGACCGCCATACGGGGGTAGAGCGTGATGTTGACGCGGTGCCAACACCGACTGAGCTGTGGAGCCGTTGTTATCCAACCGGCAATGCATGGCGTGATCGCTTTGGTCAGGTGCCGTTCGAGACCGATGGCGGCAAGTGGCAGCCACGCTATTACCAGGCTGCTGCGGTCAACGCGGTGCTGGAGGCACTGTCTGAGGGCGAGCGGCGCATTTTGCTGACGCTAGCGACCGGCACCGGCAAGACGTCTATCGCATTTCAGATCGCATGGAAGTTGTTTCAGTCACGTTGGAGCCTGTCGGGGGAGCCGACGCGACGTCCGCGCATCCTGTTTCTCGCGGATCGCAATATTCTGGCTGATCAGGCGTACAATTCTTTCTCAGCGTTCGAGCAGGATGCATTGAGCCGCATCAATCCCAAAGAAATTAGCAAAAAAGGCAAGATGCCGCGCAATGCGTCGGTGTTCTTTACGATCTTTCAAACCTTCATGACGGAAAACAAATCTGGAGATCAAGAGTTCAACTTTCGCGAATACGAACCTGATTTTTTTGACTTTATCATCATTGACGAATGCCACAGGGGTGGAGCCAAAGACGAAAGCACGTGGCGTGGAATTTTGGAGTATTTCGAACCAGCAGTGCAGCTCGGCCTGACCGCGACACCGAAGCGCAAGACCAATGCCGACACATATTCGTATTTCGGCGAGCCAGTCTATACTTACGCACTGCGTGACGGTATTGACGATGGTTTCCTAACGCCTTTCAAAGTCCGCCAGATGGTAAGTACCATTGATACCTATGTTTTCGATCCCCATGATGAAGTGGTCAGCGGTGAGATTGATCCCGATCACGTTTATACTGAGGATGAGATAAACGCGAAGATTGTTATCCCGGAGCGCGAACAAAGCCGCATTCACGAGTTTATGGACCAGATCAATCCACGCCAGAAAACGCTGGTGTTCTGTGCCACGCAAAATCACGCCGCTGCGGTGCGGGACTATATCAACCAGATCAAGGATATTGATGACCCGCACTATTGCGAGAGGGTGACTGCGAATGACGGAGCGCTTGGTGAACAGCATTTGCGTGAATTTCAGGACAACGAGCGCAGCATTCCAACGATCCTAACAACATCGCAAAAGTTGTCGACTGGTGTGGATGCTCGAAACGTGCGCAATATCGTTTTGATGCGGCCTGTAAAATCGATGATTGAGTTCAAACAGATTGTGGGCCGAGGAACGCGGACTTTTGAGGGAAAGGACTTCTTCACGGTCTATGATTTCGTGAAGGCTTATGAGCATTTTAACGATCCGGAATGGGACGGGGAGCCATTGCCACCCGAAGTGCCCGGTCCTAAACGTCCCCCGACTACTGCAGGCGGGACGGGTCAAGCTCCAGAACCCGGACCAGAGCCAGAAGCTAAGATCGTGGTCAAACTCGCCGATGGCAAGGAACGCAAGATTAAGTACATCGCGACAACCAGTTATTATTCACACGATGGTAAACTGATTTCAGGTCAAGAGTTCATGGATCAGCTTTTTGGGGACCTTGGTGATTTGGTGAACGGTGAAGACGAGTTGCGTGCAATATGGAGCAATCCTGAAACGCGAGTTCAGTTTTTGAAAGTACTAGCGGATCGCGGATATGATGCCGGACGCCTTGAAGATATGAAACGTCTGATCGACGCGCCAAACAGCGACGTGTTTGACGTACTCGCTTATGTGCGGTTCACTTTGGAGCCGCAATTACGATCACAGCGCGCTGAGGCAGCGAGAAATCAGGGTTTGGCGAATTTCGAAGGCGAGATGCGGTCATTCTTGGAAGCGGTGCTTGCAGCCTATGAAATCCATGGAGTTGATGAGTTGGCGCTGACTAAGATTGGCGACTTTCTGAAGGTGAAGTATGGTGGCACCAATGGCGCAAAGCGAGTACTCGGTGAAATTCCGATTATCCGTCAGGCCTTCATGGATATTCAAGCGCATCTGTACGCGTCGTGATCCCGCCTAAAACGCTTTTAGCAGTATCGTTTGGGGGCCTTTTGGGGGGCCTCCTTTGGTAATCGAATTTAAATTTGTATTAGTTTCAATTTCTTGGATTTTTAATGGGGGTTCGTGTGGGCACCACAAAACTCATGAAATCTCTTAAATATCAGCGTGTTAAAGCGCATTCGCTGGATTCGAAGGTAACACACGAGGTGACGCTATGCCTCTAGTCATCGCTGAATTTGGAGCGATTATGATCTCAGCGAAGTACGTTACACAGAAGAAAGAGGGTGGTGTTTACTACTTTCGACGGCGAGTTCCGGAGGATATGCGGAAGCACTATCCAAGCCTGAGTAAGCGGGGTGAAGTATTCAAGTCTCTGGAGACTAAGAGTCTCAAAGAGGCCGCCACGAAGGCCCACGGACTGGCAACGGAACAGGATGCCCTGTGGAAAAGCCTTCGAAGTGGGGAGGTTACAGCAGGGCCAGAGACTGTCTCTGCTGCCATCGCTCTTCTAGATTCTTTCGGGCTAAAACCCGGGCAGCATGTCGAGTACAAAAAACACGGTTTGGAGCCTGACTCCTTTCTGGATGAAATTTTCTTCCAAGCCGGTGTGTTTGGGTCGGAAGACCTAACGCCTGATTGGCGGGAACATTTGCCACCTGTTCACCGATTGGCCGCCGAGTTTTTTTATGGGGCGAAGGAACCTGTATTTCTTTCTCAGGCTCTGAAACAGTTTCAGGAACTGAAGGGGGAAGACCCGGAGGCAAAGAAGGGAAAAACCCGTGCCACTGTGGTTATGGAGTTCATTTCCGTCTGTGGTGACCCGCCAATTGACCAGTACAAACGCTCCCACGCCAATCAGTTCAGAGACCACTTACTTCAGAAGGGGAACAAGACCGATACCGTAAAGAGGCGACTGAATGACATCAGACCGATCTTCAACACCATCAGTCGAGAACATGAAATCGAGAACCGGGGTATCTTCGATGCCATTAATATCCCGAACTTGGGCGAAGACAGCAAGGACAGGCTTCCTTTCTCCACCGAAGAACTAGGGTTGATCCAGTCCGAATGTCTCAAGGCAGATGACGACATTAGGTGGATTATTGCCCTGCTTTCTGACACCGGAATGCGTTGTGCAGAGGCAGTTGGTTTGAGGGCCGAAGACGTTTTCTTGAACGAACCCGCCCCTTATCTGATGTTGCGGCCAAATGAGGCAAGGAGCCTGAAGACAAAAGGGTCAGAAAGACTGGTGCCGCTCGTCGGCGCTGGGCTGTGGGCCGTGAGAAGGGCGAAAGATCATGCCCAGAACGGGTTTTTGTTCCCACGCTACATCGATTTTCGAGGTTCACCATACGCAAATAAGGCCACTTACGCTTCAAACACAATCAACAAGTGGTTGAGGTCTTTCCCGCTGGACAGGAAGGATCAAAAGTCGGCGCATTCGTTCCGCCACACCGTTCAAGACAGGCTGAGGGACGCCCAAGTACCAAAGGAAATCCAAGACGCAATCTGTGGCTGGCAAACCAAGGGAATGGGGTCGAACTACGGTCAGGGTTACTCGGCTAGTGTTCTGGCTGAACACCTACAGAAAATTGTCCATGCCGACCTGTTCTCTAACCAACCGCCTTAGGTCCTGACCTTATCCGGCGATGAAATCAGAAAACGCAAGATGACAGGCAAAACATGGCAACTGTTAAACCAGACTTTGAACCCGAAGAATTGAGGGTGGCGAACATGGCGTCCTTGGTGATGCTGCCCTTTTCGGAAGACGCCCATTCGGTAGTGGAAGCCATTCTCCGCCAAACCATTTCGTTTCAACGTAAACAGGGGAGAAGGGAAAGAGGGCTGACAGCTAGTGCAGTCCAGTCTCTAAAAGCCACCATCGCCGCCCTGCTTGGCGACCTGCTGGATGCATCCCTGAATACTGAGGCAAACGGTTACTGTTGGCGAGAAAGTGACAAGGGAAAGTTCAAAAACACCTTAGCGACCAGTCGGCACTATGAGACCCTAAAGGAAGAATGGCACCTGATGGGGCTGATGGATGTTGTTCCCGGCTTCAGGGGCAGTTCCGATTGGGATGGTGTGAAATACTATCCGGACGTGCCGCACAAACGGTGGGCCACACGCCTCAGAGCTACCCCCCTGTTGCTGAACGTGCTTGCTGAACACGGTATCACCCCCCAAACGGTAACGCTGCATTTCAGACAGGACTTGAAGAAGTCCAAACCGCTCACCCTCAGGGCAACAAAGCTAAAGGGTCAAGCCAAGGCTAGAGTTATCCAATACCCCAAAACGGCGGTGTCCGAGGCGCTTGAAGCCGATGTTACGGAAATCAATGCGTTTCTGAGTGAGTGGGAATACAGCTTCGGCGCTCCGCCTGTGTTGTACCGGCTATTCAACAACGGGGATACAGCGGATTATCAGTGGGATATGGGGGGCCGGTTTTATGGCTCTGCGTCAACCTACCTCAACTGGAAATCTGAAGACAGAAAGGGCATCCAGATAGGTGGTGAAGCGACCGCTGAAATCGACATTCAAGCCTGTCAACTTACTTTGCTGCATGGTCTGTTTGGTGTCGATTATGAAGTCGGAACCGATTTATACCAAATCGAAGGAACCGACCGGGACGACGTTAAGCAGATAATCAATGTCATCGTCGGAAATGGCAGGGTCAGCAGTCGGAGCGATTCCGTCCAAGATAAGGTTCTGGACCGCTACCCGTTTCTACACGATCTAGAGGCTAAAGGTCTGAATTCGCTACGGCTTCAGGCAATTGACTCTAACATCATGAACGAAACCCTTCTGACCCTGAAACGGGAACATAATATTCCCGCCCTTCCAGTTCATGACTGCCTCATCGTCCGTATCAGAGACGTAGATACCGCTCAGGAAATCTTTGGTGGCGTATTCCATGAACATTCAGGTGTGAGACCGACCATGACGGTGGAGCGTTGAAAGGGATTCAGTTTCTGGAGACGTCTAGGGTCCATCTATGGATACCTAGATACATGACTGTTTAATCATAACCACTGATAGGTGGGCATATGTAATACCTAAGGTTCTTAGGGGAGCATATGTATCTGCTACCTAGGGATATATCTTATGCCTACCTATTGGGTTACTATGAACGCTAAGGAGTTGGATTTAGTTCAGATAGTTTTGGTACTGGATGCCTTTTCTGTTGGATAGGTCTAAAGCAATTTAGACTCTCCAGAGCGCCCCTAAAGGCCTCTTGGGTGGGTACCCCCATGAAGTCACTTAGAGGCGCTCAGTGGAGTCCTCCGTGGCTCTCAGTGGGTTCTGAGTTCCGGGTGTAAATGGCCGTCCTTTTGGCCTCAATGCTTCCGTTGGGTGCTTGGCGTCATAAAGCACTATGGCGTGGCGCTAGAGGTGTAATGAGGTAGATTTCGGCGTTCTCTTAGCCATCTAGGGCTGAGGGGATAGACCCCAACAAGAAGAACAATAAGAATAGTAATAAACCCCCTGTTTTTTGAAGTCGGTTTCTCAAACCCCCGCCCCCTTCCGGGGGAAAGAAAACAAAAGGTTGTCAGTCCGGTGTCTCACTAGGCCTTGCCCTTGTGATGCAATCGAAATTGCTCGACATGATGTCGCAATAGAATGGGTGTTGACATTTTGAGACATGCGTATCTCTATGTCATAAACCCTATTGAGAAAGGCCAGACATGCTGATTGGATACGCAAGAACATCGACCTTGGATCAGAATGCAGGGTTTGAGACACAACTTGATGAACTGGCAGCGCAAGGGTGTGACAAGGTTTTTAAAGAACAGGTATCGTCCGTTGATGTGACAGCCCGAGAGCAGCTTAGTCAGGCCTTAGATTTCATACGGGAAGGGGATACATTGGTTGTTACCAAACTTGATCGTTTGGCCCGTTCAGTTGCCCATCTTCTGTCCATCCTAAATGAACTTGAAGAAAAAGGCGCGGCGCTGAAGATTGTAAATCTTGGTATTGATACCTCGACGCCGACAGGCAGGCTGATGCTGACCGTTCTTGGTGGCATTGCTGAGTTTGAGCGTGGGATCATGTTGGAACGTCAAAGGGAAGGTATCGCAAAGGCCAAAGCCAAAGGTAAATACAAGGGACGTAAACCAACGGCACGGGCAAAGACCGGTGAAGTTTTGAAGCTGCACTCAGAGGGTGTCGGCCCTTCGGAAATCGCACAGCGGCTCGGAATTGGCAGGGCATCAGTGTATCGGATTATGAGTAGCCACAACGAAGGCAGGTAGAGTCGCCTCTATCCATTGGGCTTTGGTTGCATACCGGCAATGACCTCTAAGTGCTTGCACCTTCTTTCAGTTTCTCAAAAGGTTCTGTACGGAGATTCTTGTTTAGATTGAGCAATGGAGCAGTGAAAGAAGTGGAACAAGGTTACAAAGTACAGATGCAGTTGGAACAGGCCAACGGCATGATGGCATTTCATATCCGCGTGTTCGGTGACCATCTTGCAAAGCGGGAAGGCTATACCACTCACAGAGATATTGATGCTGTTCACTACTATCTGGTGCAGAAACATGGGTGGCTTCCATCGGTCGTTCGTTCGTTGAGCGTCGATGATCTGCATTTTCTGTTGACCGAAGAAATGCGTGATTGGTCACTACCGGAAGAAGCAAAATAAAAGGACAAGCGAATGCTACAGGTACGGATATTTGAGGCCAGCGGAACGCCGAACACGTCAACTATCAATGACGTTGAAATGGTTTCAGCGCCTTCAGTGGGTGACATAGTCGAATTCCAAGAGCAGGGCGGTGTTATGGTTGAGTACGTTGTGGAGAAAGTCATTCATCGTTTTGGCCCGATGGCGACTCCCGGTAAGAGCATGTTGGGTGTCGGAGTACGTGCGATATGATTGAAATTCATCTGCACCACAAAGGTGAGATTCCACCAGATGGGGTTTTCCTCAGTTTCAGTAGTCTTTTTGCTCCTGAAGTTGGCGAAGAAATACTCGTTCAAAAACCCGACACTTCGGAGCCGACAACATACGTTATCCGTAAGCGGCGGGTTTTTATTGATCAGGCCATCGAAGAGCCAGAGCATGTCTCCCTCATGGTTGAAGTGGAAGCAGTAAAGGAACCAACATCTACGTCAGTTAGGTTCGCTCTGTAAGCTCTCTGGTTGCTGGCCCCACGTAAAACCTATGACAGTTAGCAGCGTTGTGACCTCCGACGTTGCTAACTGGCAAGCTTCACAGGTTCAGAAGACAATTGAGAGGCTTGTGGATAACTTATAATGACGAATTATGATTAATGAATTTGTTTATTGTGTTTTAAAGCAACTTAACGACTCAGATCATTCCGTCGAAATGCCTTGAGTGTCGAAAAAAAATAATAAAAGCAATAAATTAGAGTTTATCAATGTTCGCTTGAATACTATTAAATATGGTCACCTGTGATGCGGAATCACTTCCAGCAAGCCACCTGTCCACTAATCTGATAATGGCGCAATGAGTACAAATAATCTCAATACCTACAATCCTTTCGGCAAAAGCCTTTCAGAAATCCAACCGTCCGATCTTGAGGCTCTCAAGAGTGTTCATGAAGGTTGGTACATCGACTACAAGGCAGATGCGTTGAAAGCACGCGCTTACGCCAAGGCAATATCTGCAATGGCCAATACATACGGTGGTTGGATTTTCTTTGGGGTAGAAGAAGCAAGTCGTGACAACAACGTGGCAGGTTCTTTTCCGGGGATTGCCGCAGATCAAATTGATAAAGTGAGTCAGGGTATTCGTCAGGCTGCGGCAGAGCATTTAAACCCCTTGCCGTTCTTCGAGTGTAAAGCAGTTGAAATTCCCGGCGCTCAATCTGGGGAAAAAGTAATATGCGTTTACGTTCCCAAGTCTCCAAAGGCCCCAATAATTCACAGCGACGGACGTATCTATAGGCGCATCAATGACAGTTCTGAACCTGTGCCAGAAAACAATAGAGAAGTCGTTGAACATCTTTTTCAGCGGTCAAAGAAAGTAGAAGAGTGGTACGAGGATTGGTTTGAAACTGATCCCGAACTGTCGGAAGCTGAAAGCGAGGTCGCTTACCTTCGCGTGCTTCTAACACCGGATTATTGGGCTGAAGAGTCGCTGTGGTACCGTGGAAGTACAGAAGATTTTAGAAGAACCCTTCAGAAGCCGACAGAAGGTATATCCTTCTCCGTCCCATATGAACATTTCTATACTAAATCGGAAGGCTTTGTTTGTCGTTCTCTTTCCTCAACAGACGCCCGCCAAATTGCATCCACCTTGATAGTCCACAGAGACCTTCAGAGCGAAATTTGGGTGCCGATACCGTCGTTCTCCGTAGGTAGCTATAGTGACTATCAGTATCAAAATGAAGAACTTGATGACCTAGTGCTACATCTGTCGGAGAAGGGCTTTCACAGCGCGAAGGTGCTAGACTTGACGCAATCCTTTGGAAGTGTCGATGGCTTCTTCACGCTGCAACAAAAATTTCAAAAAGAACTTGGTTATTCAGGCAATAGCTACGTGAAATTTAAGCTTATGAACGTATGGAGGCATGTGCCTGTCATCTCTGCACCACTTGCGGAACTACGGTGGGATGAATTTGGGGTGCCGATGGTGCTGACTGAAAGTGTATCATCCGCCAAAAGTGGAGGGATCGGAACCTTCATTGAGGTCAATTTACACAAAGAAACGGGGACAGAAAACAAAGAGTTTCTCCTGAGTTCTGGCGTGTTTTCTCGTTTGCTGATGGATGTTGGAATGGGCGCAGGCAGCACGGATGAGTTTTCCAAACTCGTTAGCAAAGCTATTCTGGCCTCGTTTGAGCGAGCGAAGAAAAATGAAGTTTAGCTGAAGGTGGTGTCTTATGCTGTTGGATTTAATTCTATGGTGACACAAAGAGTGAAACATGGGTTTTGGTGTTAACGCAAGTTATTGTAATAAAATGGAAATAAGAAGGGAAAATCAGTATAAAATCCTCTCAGGTGCGCCAATGCACCAAGACGAACCGCGACTTTAGACGAGGTGGCGTCTCGTGTGACTGCCAAGAGTGGCTTTTGTATTTTAGATTGATGAGCATGACGAGACATTCCTGCATCAAACCAAATAGATTGCTACAACTCATCCCAGATAATGCTTGTTGTTCACAATATTAGAGCAATAGATAGTAACAACCAACGTGTTTCTTGAAGTACGTTCAGCAGCTAAAGAGTGATTGATGAAAAGCCTACTCATCGCTGGTCTACTCACCGCCATATACACATTGGACGTGTCGCGGTTTGCTGCCGCTCCTTTGATAGCATTTATTGCAGCAAAGGAGACGAACTATGGGACTGAAACGGACGGACGAATT
>NZ_JBQERN010000028.1:0-27396 GCF_056535105.1 Ruegeria sp. O5
TAGCAACCGTCATCTATTGGTTATGAATCCTGACCCTAAACACCTAGGTATCGGACGGGTGGGGCGAACAAGATGAAACCGTCTGTTTGTTCGCATTGTGGTAATTGTCGTGGTCAATTGCGATCGTCAGATTTCTTCTAAAATAGTATATTTCTATTCAGTTCGCCGATGGCGCTAAGCAGAAAGAAAACGACAGCTGTCAAATCAAGACCCGCCAACCGCTGAAGCCGAGTTCCGCAAAACATGGAAAGCAACGCGGCAACACCTCATTGCCCAAGGCCTAAATTGGATCACCAGATCCATTTGAGCGATGGATATTTGAAACTCTCAATCCTCGGACCCGGACAATCGGCCGGAAAATCATCAGACCTAAGCCCGATGTAGCGAAGCCGGGCCCGGGATATTCTGCCTCCAATACAGGATAACGCCTCGAACAGGATTGGAGACGAAAATGAATACCCGGAAAAGAACTGGTCAGCTTCTCAGCACGGTTGCGCTGGCGTCGCTGATTGTGATGACACCCTATGTGCCGGTTTTTGACGCAGACGGTCTTCTGCGGTTGGAACCTGCTTACGCATTTGCAAAGAGCGGGAAAGGGAGTGACGGCAACGGCGGGGATGATGACCATGACAGCAATTCCGGGTCGGGCAGCGGCGGTGATCGTGACGACAATTCCGGATCGGGTAAAGGTGGTCACGATGATGATGACGACGACGATGATGATGATGACGATGGTTCGTCACGCTCGGGCCGGGGCGATAAGAAGGACCGGTCTCAGTCTGGGGGGCAGTCATCGGGGTCGGCTGGAATAACAAAGGTCGAGACAAGCGCGAGCGGCATAGAAGTACGCTATGCTGACGGCACCAAGGAAGAGATTGAAAACGGCCGGTACGAAAGAAAGAACGCGCAGAACCGAACCGTCGAGGAACGACCGGCCACCGGTGCCGACGTTTCGCGCCTTCGGTCACTGGCAAACGGTATCTCAATCGATAGTGTGCGCTCGCCAGGGCAGAGCGGTGGTGCTGGAAGTAACCCGGCAAAAATCGAAATTCAGGGCAACAATATCGAAGTCAGTTACGCAAACGGCTGGAAAGAAGAGATCGAGGGCGGGCGTTACGAGTTGAAAGACCCGTTCAACCGGACCGTTGTAGAAAGAACCGCAACGGCGGCGGATCGCAGCAGACTTCAGGCGATTGCCAACTGAGTGACGAACTTTGGCGATTGTGCGGGGCGGTTTCTTTTCTTGAGAGACCGCCCCGGTCTTTGAGCGCCTGACCCCTAGTCTTTCTTGTTCCAGGCCTCATGCGCGATAAGAGCGGCCTCCACCCGGTTTCGCGCATGGAGCTTGGACAGGATCGCCGTCATGTAATGCTTGACGGTTTTCTCCTGTATTCCCAACTCATCGGCTATTTCCCGATTGCTCAGCCCTTTGGCGACGCGCCGAAGAATCTCCTCTTCGCGATGGGTAAGATCATCTATGGCGTCAGCTTCTTGCTGCGACCCGTTTCCGCGATTGATCTGAAGCAGCATACGCGAAGCAAGACCCGGCGAGACGAACCCTTCGCCCGAGGCGATACTGCGCAGCGAAGCTGTCAATTCGCGTGCTGTCACGCCCTTGACGATATAGCCAATGGCACCCGCCTCCAAAGCGTCTGCAACGTCACTGCTGTTTTCAGAGACCGTCAATATCGCAATGAAAGGCGGGTTTGCCATTTCAGCAATTCGACGGGTCGCGCTAATGCCGCCACCGGGCATCGACAGGTCGAGGATGGCGATGTCAGGCTGATGGGTTCGGACAAGGGAAACGGCCTCATCCGCATTTGATCCGGCGGCGAGAACCTTGAAGCCGTCGGCTTCCTCTAAAGTGCGGTGCAAACCGTCCCTGAAAATCGGGTGATCATCTGCGATAACGACGGATGTTGTCATGATGCACTCATCTTTCTGGGAAACAATGTCATAGCAACGGTGGTGCCCTCGCCCGGGGTTGATGTCACCTCGAACCGGCCACCGATGCTTTCGACCCGGTCACGCAAGCCGACAAGGCCCTGGCCCCCGTCCTCACGCAGAACCGTCTCGCCGGAGGGGGCGAACCCGGGGCCGTCGTCGCTGACCTGAACGGTGATGCGATCACCTTGTACGTTGCAGGTGACAGTGCACTGGGACGCGGGCGCATATCTTGCGGCATTGGAAAGCGTTTCCTGCAGGAACCGGAAAACGCACAACTTGCCCGAGATCGACAAGTCGGGCGACGGATTGCCCTGAAAGGAAATACCGGGGCGAAAAGGGCTGTGTTCAGAATGGTCCTCGACAGCTCTTTTTACCACATCAACGAGCGCCAGATTTTCGATGTCTGGCGCGAACAACCCCCGTGACAAGGCGCGAATTTCTGCCAAAGACTTCTGCAAAGATTGCTGAATTTCTTCGGCCTCGGTGGGCATCTCCGGCTTGTCGCCGAATGCAGCCTCCAGTCGAAGGGCGGCGAGGGACAGGTATTGGGCAGGGCCGTCATGCAGTTCCGCGCCGAGTTTCCTGAGGAACCTGTCCGTTTGCGCAGCATATCTTTCTGATGCATCAATGACGCGCGACCGCAGCATGGCATTCTGCGCGGCCATCTTTTCACTTTCGGCAAGACGATCGTTCAGAAGGCGTCCTTGCCTTCGAATAGTGTTGTCGCCGATTGCGACAATGGAAAACAGAACAACCGTGCTTGCCGCAAAGGCCGAGCCAACGATCAACCAGCTTGTTCTTCGGGCTCTGGCCATGTCCAGTTCCAGCTGATCGGCCTTTTCATAAAACTCGGCGACCGCGATGATTTTCCCCGACCAGATTTCGCGAATGGGGCTGTAGACTTCCAGCAATGGAATGCCAAGCGCAGCCTCTGCCGCGCTTTCTTCGTCGTCCAGCTCTTCAAATGAGCCCGAGATTTCTCCAGCCCATGCGCGTTTCAGGTCATCTGTCGGCTCGAAGCGGCGACCGATGATGGCGGAATCCGATGCATATGCAATCTCGCCATCCTGTTTCCAGAACTTGTACGAGGCAATGCGTTCGCGCATCGGCTGGGTCATGAAAATCTCGTCCAGCGCCCGGCTGGCTTGTTCGGAAAGTCGATCTCCATGCGCCAGCTCCTGGCTGAGTGGGGACAAAATGCTTTCCATGTACAATGCCGCAGAGTTGGCGGAATTTTGTACAACCGCGTTTTCGATCCGGTTCGATACCCAGTGACCAACAAACACCGTTGCAGTCCCCATGACCGCAACACTTGCCGCGAGAAAAACGCGCGACAAAGACCAGTTGCCAATTGTCAGGTCTGTAATTTTGGGTCTCATTTCGCAATCGACTATGAACGACAATTGCTTGACGCGCTACAGACCATGGTCTGATGCGCTTCTCCAATTTTCCAAACCTGATGTGCGGGCCGGGACTTGGCCCTTTTGGGTGCGCCCCGGCAGGTTCCCGCGTCCCGGTCCCGGTTCAACGGGTTTTCAAACACTCCGCCAGGGTTTGCGCCATGTTACGAATGACTTGCGGGTACAGAGACGGCCCGGGTTCCAGTGCCGAGCCCAGTGGATCGATCACACCGGATTGCGCCGATGTTCCATCCAACACGGTCTCGACGATGCCCGGATTGAACTGTGGTTCAGACAATACGCAGTTGATGCCTTCGGCGTGAATGCGACCTTGAATAGCGGCAATACGCGCGGGGCTTGGGTCGGACGCGTCGCTCAGGGAAATCGCGCCCGATGCGGGGAAATCGAACGCGACCTCAAAATACTGGTAGGCATCATGAAACACGATGAAGTTGCCGCCGCGAACCGGTTCAAGCAACTCTGCCACTTCTGCGGAAAGCGCGGTCATTTCTTCGCGCGCCGCTTTGGCATTTGCCAAATACGCAGCGGCGTTGTCGGGATCCGTTGACGACAGTTGATCCGCGATCAGGGTCAGCCAGGCTTTGGCATTCGTTGGCGACAGCCAGGCATGTGGGTCATGATCGTCATGATCGTCATGATCGTCATGATCGTCATGACCTTCGTGATCGTCATGGTCTTCGTGACCCGTATCGTCCGCGTGATCATGCGCCTCAAACAATGCGTCTTCCCGGAACTCAAGAAGCCCCGTACCCTTTGCGTCCAATAGGGCAGTGGCGGTCGCGCCTTGGGCAAGAGTTTCTATCGCGCTGTCCAGCCACGGCGTCAGGTCTTCTCCTACCCAGAACACCAGATCGGCGTTTTGCAACGCGGCCGCCTCGGACGGGCGCAGATTGTATTCATGCGGCGAGGCACCCGGTGCGACGATCAGGGCAGGTGTGCCGACACCCTCCATGACACGGG
Source organism: Ruegeria sp. O5 (assembly GCF_056535105.1). Taxonomy (NCBI): domain Bacteria; kingdom Pseudomonadati; phylum Pseudomonadota; class Alphaproteobacteria; order Rhodobacterales; family Roseobacteraceae; genus Ruegeria; species Ruegeria sp. O5. Next base: position 4,329 of record NZ_JBQERN010000028.1, read on the forward strand.
CCACCAGCGAATGAACCGGGGCAATGTCCGCGGCAACGTTTGGCGCATCTGCGCGGGCCGGTCCACACAGCAGTGCAACTGTGATCGACAATGGAAGAAGAAGCGTTCTGGACATCGGGCCCTCTGTGTGATTTTATAACATTTCAAGTGGCAATACATGATATGAAATAACATGACAAGTGATGTGCACCCAGAACCTGGCAAAGACACCGCCCCGGTCGGGTTTCAGGAACATGACCACCAGAGTTGTGTCGCAACGGCCCTGGCATCCGCCGAAGCCCGGTGCAAAGAAGAAGGGCTGCGGCTGACGCCGGTTCGCCGCAAGGTTCTTGAGATGTTATTGCAAGAACATCGCGCCCTTGGTGCCTATACAATCCTTGACCGGTTGCGCGACGAAGGGTTCGGGTCCCAGCCTCCGGTCGCTTATCGGGCGCTGGAGTTTCTTGTACAAAACGGCTTTGTCCACAAGATCGAGCGGCTGAACGCGTTTGTCGCCTGCTCTCATCCCGGCGCGGCGCATTCACCTGCTTTCATGATCTGCCGAAAATGCGACGCCGTAGCCGAGGCGCAGTCTGCCCCGTCCAAAGGTGTTCTTGGCGCTGCCGCGCGCGCGGCGGGTTTCGAGATCGAGCGAACGGTTGTAGAGGCTGAAGGTCTCTGCCCCGACTGCACCGAAAAGGCATAAAGATGGCCCTGATCACTGTCGAGAAACTCAGCGTCCGCTATGGCGCGCATACCGTGCTGCATCATGTGGATATGGTCATTGAACCGGGTGAAATCGTGACCATCGTTGGCCCGAACGGATCAGGCAAGACCAGCCTGCTGCGCGCCATTATCGGTGCGACACGGCCTTGTGCCGGTCAAGTGTCACTGAAGCCCGGATTGAAAATCGGCTATGTGCCGCAGAAGCTGCATGTCGATCCGACATTACCGATTTCCGTTGAACGGTTCATGCGTCTGACCGATCCTGTGTCGCGCAGGCAATGTGTCGAGGCGCTTGAATCGGCGGGTGTGCCGGATCTGTTGAAACGCCAGATGTCGCAGCTGTCCGGCGGACAGTTCCAGCGGGTGCTGCTGGCCAGAGCTTTGATCAACCGCCCGGACATATTGTTGCTGGACGAAGCGACACAGGGTTTGGACCAACGGGGGTCGGCCAGCTTTTACCAGCAAATCGAGGCTGTCCGGCGCGAGACCGGATGCGCCGTTCTGATGATCAGCCACGAACTGCACGTGGTCATGAGCGCGTCGGACCGGGTGATATGCCTCAATGGGCATGTCTGTTGCGAAGGATCACCGGCCGTTGTCGCCTCGGCACCCGAGTATCGGGCCTTGTTCGGAACCGGAACAGGCGGTGCGCTTGCCCTTTATCGTCATGAACATGATCACAATCATGATCATGACCATGATGCGAACCCACAGGAAGCGGCGGAATAATGCTGGATGATTTCATGATGCGGGCAACGCTCGCAGGTATTGGCGTGGCGTTTGCTGCGGCCCCCCTTGGGTGTTTTGTCGTATGGCGTCGCATGGCGTATTTCGGCGATGCAACCGCACATGCCGCAATTTTGGGCGTGGCCCTGTCCCTGACGTTTCAGATGTCGATCTTCACGGGCGCGTTGGCTGTCGCTTTGGTCATGGCGCTGACCGTTTCGCTTTTGGCCGGTCGCGGATATGCGATGGACACGCTGCTGGGCGTTCTGGCACATTCTGCGTTGGCCTTCGGGCTGGTTGCAGTTTCATTCCTGTCCGGTGTCCGGATTGACCTGATGGCATATCTGTTTGGGGATATTCTGGCGGTCTCCCGTTCGGATCTGGTCGTGATCTGGGGCGGTGCGGTGCTTGTCGTGGCGCTGATTGTCTGGCGTTGGGCGCAACTTCTGACCGCGACATTGAACGAAGAACTGGCTTACGCCAGCGGATTCGATCCAAGACGAGAGCAACTGATCCTGACCCTGTCTCTTGCCGTGACCGTGGCGGTGGCGATCAAGGTTGTGGGTGTTTTGCTGATCGCCGCAATGCTGATCATTCCGGCAGCAGCGGCGCGTAACCTTGCGCGGTCACCAGAAACGATGGCCTTGATCGCGGCGGGAATAGGCGCGCTTTCAGCCATCACGGGGTTAAGGGCTGCGTATGTATTCGACACTCCGGCAGGGCCTTCGATCGTCTGCGTTGCCGCGATCGTGTTTGCGTGCCTTAGCCTGATTGGATGGCGAACACAGGATAGGGCTTAAAGGTTCCGTAGGTCTTCGCGGCCGTAGCATCCCGGTCATCCGGTAATGTGACCAAAGCGAAAACGCCACGAAAAAAGGCCCGCAAACCTGCGGGCCTTGATGCATTTCTACCCGCGTCGTTTACTGCGGGATATCGCCTTCCAGCCCTTCAACATAGAAGTTCATGCCAGCCAGCGTACCGTCGTCGGCCACTTCGCCCTCGGCCAGCCAGTCGCTGCCGTCCTGCTTCTTCAGCGGTCCGGTAAAGGCATGATAGCTGCCATCGGCCAGCGCCGCTTTCAGGGCCAGTGCCTCTTCCTTGATGTCCGCCGGAACCGCGTCCGAAATCTCACCGATTTCTACCATGCCCGGCCCGATTCCGTCCCAGGTGTTGGACGAGGCCCAGGTGCCGTCCATCACGGCTCGCGTGCGCGCAATGTAATAGGGTCCCCAGTTGTCGATGATCGAGGAAACACGCGGTTTGGGGGCGTATTCGCTCATATCCGAAGCCTGACCGAAGGTGATCACGTTGCCCGCCTCTTGTGCGGCGGCCTGCGGTGCGGTCGAGTCAGTGTGCTGCAGGATTACGTCGGCGCCCTGTTCGATCAGAACAGATGCGGCGTCAGCTTCTTTTGCCGGGTCGAACCAGGTATAGGCCCAGACGATCTTGAACTGGACATCCGGGTTCGCTTTCTTGGCGTGGATATAGGCCGAGTTGATACCGCGGATCACCTCGGGGATCGGGTAGGACCCGATATAGCCGATGATGTTCGATTTGGTCATTTTACCCGCGATATGCCCCTGAACCGCGCGGCCTTCATAAAAACGCGCCGAATAGACCGAGACGTTGTCGGCAGTCTTGTAGCCTGTCGCGTGCTCGAACTTCACGTTCGGGAATTTCTTGGCCACGTTGATGGTAGGATCCATATAGCCGAACGAGGTGGTAAAGATCAGATCCGCGCCTTCCAGTGCCATCTGTGTCATCACGCGTTCGGCGTCCGGGCCTTCCGGCACCGATTCAACGAATACAGTCTCGACCTTGTCGCCGAACTCTTCTTCGATCGCCAGACGGCCCTTGTTGTGTTCATAGGTCCAGCCACCGTCGCCGACAGGGCCGACATAGACAAAACCGACCTTGGTCTTGTCTTGCGCCACTGCGCCGGTCGCAAGACCAAGCGCTATCGCGGCAGTTGTCAGAAGTGATTTGAATTTCATGTAGTTACTCCCCAAGTTGGTTCAGTTGGCCCCTAGTGTGAGGCATGGAAGGTCCGGCCCAGTGAGGCAGGTGCGCTGCTCTTGTCGGCCGAAAGGATCACAAGCACAAGGATCGTGATGAGATAGGGTGACATTGCCAGATACTCGACGGGAATGGCAACGCCCGCTGCCTGCAAATTAAGCTGCAAGACGGTAATGCCGCCGAACAAATATGCACCCAGCAGGACCCGCCATGGTTTCCAGCTGGCAAACACCACCAGCGCCAGCGCGATCCAGCCGACACCTGCGGTCATGCCCTCGGTCCATTGCGGTACACGGATCAGGCTGATGTAAGCCCCACCCAGGCCCGCGCAGGCCCCGCCGAACAGGATCGCCATGATACGGATTTTGATAACCTTGTAGCCAAGCGCATGGGCGGCATCGTGGTTTTCACCAACCGCCCGCAGGATCAACCCGACGCGGGTGTATTTCAGGACGGCCCAGACCACAGCGGTCAGCGCAATGCCCAGATACAGGATGGGGTCGTGCCGAAACAGGATCGGGCCGATGACCGGAATATCGCTAATCAAAGGGATGTGGATATCGCCCATGCTGGGGGGTTTGACGCCCACATAGCTTTGCCCCATCAAGGCGCTGAACCCCAGTCCAAACAGGGTCAGCGCAAGGCCGCTTGCAACCTGGTTGGCCAATGCAAACTGTGTCAGCAGGACGAACAGCAGCGACAGCACGGCCCCGCCAATGGCGGCAGCAACAAAGCCCAGCCAGGGCGAGCCGGTTTCGACCGAGATCGCAAAACCGCTGATCGCGCCAACGATCATCATGCCCTCGACACCAAGGTTCAGAACGCCTGCCTTTTCCACGACAAGCTCTCCGATCGCGGCCAGCAGAAGGGGGGTTGCGGCCACCATAAGCGAGGCAACCAGAAGAACGGGATTGATTTGACCAAGGTCCATGATCACGCCACCTCGCTACGCGCCGCACGGATGCGGAAGTTTGTCAGAAGATCGAAGGCCAGCAGGAAAAACAGCAGCATTCCCTGAAACACCTGAATGGCAGCGGCAGGCAGACCCAGCTGCGATTGTGCAATTTCGCCGCCAATATAGGTCAGCGCCATCAGGCCCCCGGCCAACAGGATACCCACCGGATGCAGGCGGCCCAGAAACGCGACGATGATCGCGGTAAAGCCATAGCCCACGTTGAAATCGATGCTGATCTGACCGGACGGGCCGGACACCTCGAACATACCGGCCAGCCCGGCCAAAGCGCCCGAAATCCCAAGGCAGAACAGGATCAGGCGCGCCGGATTCACACCTGCAAACTTTGCCGCGCGGGGGGCCTCACCCGTCAGACGGATATGGAAGCCCAGCATGTGACGGTTCAGCAATACATAGGCAAAGATCACCGCGATGAAGGCCGCGACAACACCCCAATGCATCCCGGAACCGGCAATCAGCTCGGCATTATGCGCGCTTTCATAGGATTGCAGGTTGCGCGATCCGGGAAAGCCGAACCCTTCGGGGTTTTTGAGAAGACCCAGCGAGACCGAGGCCAGCATCTGCTCGGCCACGTAGACCAGCATTAGCGACACAAGGATTTCGTTGGTGCCGAAACGCACCTTCAGCAAAGCCGGGATCGTTGCCCACAGCCACCCGCCAAATGCGCCTGCGACCACCATGATCGGGAAGATGTACCAGGCGTCGAGCGGATAGAAGGCCAGACCTGCGCCCGCGCCGAATATGGCGCCCATGATGTATTGTCCTTCGGCCCCGATATTCCAGATACCGGCCCGAAAACCCAGCGACAATCCGATTGCGATCAGCACTAGGGGCGCGCCTTTGACCAGCAATTGAGGGCGGTAATAGAATGCGAACTCTCCAAACAGCGGCTCCCAGAAGATGGTACCGATGGCTTCGACCGGATTTTTCCCCAAAATGGCAAACAGCAACCCGCCAAACACCATTGTTGCCAGCACCGCCACAAGGGGGGTCGCGTAAGACCAGGCCCTGGACGGCTGTGGCCGTTTCTCCAACACAATCATCTGCTCATCCCCCCAGATGTTTCATCTTTTCGCAAATACTCTAGCCGAAGGCGGCCCAGCAGATCACACATGTGCCACCTCCATGCCATGGGCGCCGCCCATCATCAGGCCAATCTCATCCACCGTCAGGCCGGTGGTCGGGCGCGGTGCGCTCAGCCGACCTTCGTTCAAGGCCGCAAAACTGTCCGAGATCTCCATCAGCTCATCCAGATCCTGCGAGATGCAGATCACCGCTGTGCCTTTCGCCGCAAGATCGAGTATGGCTTGCCGGATCGACGCGGCCGCCGCGGCATCCACCCCCCAGGTTGGCTGGTTTACCACCAACACATCAGGGTTTTGCAGCACTTCGCGTCCAATCACGAATTTCTGCAGGTTACCGCCGGACAAGGACCGCGCTGCGTTTTCGGGCCCGGGCGTGCGAACGTCGAAGGCTTCGATGATCTTTTCGGCAAAACTCCGGGTTTCGGACCATTTCAAGAAGCCATTTTTCTCAAGCCCTTCCCGCACAGATCCGGTCAGCAAAGCGTTTTCGGTCAGGCTCATGTCGGGTGCCGCTGCGTGGCCTAACCGTTCCTCGGGCGCGGTCAGAACGCCCAGCTTACGGCGCGCTGTCGGGCCGAGCTTGCCGATCGCCTGACCGTTGAACTTGATTGCATCCGCCGATGTCAGGATTTCCCCGGACAACACGCCCAGCAACTCATCCTGCCCGTTTCCGGCAACGCCGCCGATGCCCAGAACCTCGCCCTTGCGGACCGTCATGTGCACATTGCGCAATGCGGTGCCGAATTCCGAAGGCGAGGGGACTGACAGCCCGCTGACATCCAGCGCGACCTCGCCCAGTTCCCGGCCCGAGCGTTCGGGCGTCTGCAAGGTTGACCCGACCATCATCTCGGCCATGTCACGCGCCGAGGTTTCAGCGGGGACACATTCGCCCACGTTCTTGCCCAGACGCAGGATCGTAGCATGGTCGCATAGCGTTCGGATTTCCTCCAGTTTATGCGAGATATACAGGATCGAGGTTCCCTCGGAGCGTAGCTTGTTCAGCGTCTCAAACAGAATATCGACCTCTTGCGGGGTCAGAACCGAGGTCGGTTCGTCCATGATCAGCAGCTTGGGGTCCTGCAACAGGCAGCGGATGATCTCGACCCGCTGGCGTTCGCCTGCGGACAGGTCGCCAACCGTGCGAAACGGGTCCAGCGGAAGGCCATAAGTTTCCGAAACTTCGCGAATGCGCGATGCCAGATCCCCCATCGGGGGCGGGTTCTCCATCCCCAGCGCGATATTCTCGGCCACGTTCAGCGCGTCAAACAGCGAAAAATGCTGGAACACCATCGCGATCCCATCCGCACGGGCCGCGCGGGGTTCGGGCGGCGCAAACGGATTGCCGCGCAGTTTCATGGTGCCGCTGTCCGGCTTCACAAGCCCATAGATCATTTTTACCAGCGTGGATTTCCCCGCGCCGTTTTCACCCAGCAGCGCGTGCACTTCGCCTTCACCGATGTCAAAAGACACCTGATCATTGGCCACAACACCGGGGTAGGCTTTGGTCAGCCCTTGCAAGCTCAAAAGTGGAATGGTCACGCGCTCAGGTCCTTCTTCAACTCGTTTTGCAGGGCCGGGCGCAGCAATTGTGCAGCGACGCCCACGGCGATCATATGTGGATGCTTCCCCATCGACGGGTCACCGATCGGGCAGGTGATCCGGCTTATCCGTTCAGGCGGATGCCCAAGAGCGGCCAACCGCGACCGGAATCGCGCCCATTTCGTAGCCGAGCCGATCAGCCCCGCAAAGCCAAAATCGTGCAAAAGCAGTCTGTTGCACAGTTCAAAGTCAAGACTATGCGAGTATGTCAGCACAAGATGTTCAGCGTCACATGGGGCATGGCGGACCAGCTCGGCCGGTTTTGCCGCCGGAACAATTGTCACGCCCGCTGGCACAGCGGCCGGAAAGCGCTGACGGCTGGTGTCCACCCAGGTGATCGCAAGATCAGGAAGCGGGGACAGCACATCCACCAGCGCCCGGCCGACATGGCCCGCGCCCCAGATCCACAGATTGCGCGTGGGCTTGTGAACGGGTTCAACCATCCAGCCGTCAATCAGCTGCGGTTCAGGCGCAATCCCCTGTCCGCGCGCCGTCGCCAGCATTCGCTTGACCGACAGGGGCATCGCGCCATCCTTGGTCGGGCGCGCGATGACGGCATCGTCCAGATCATTGACGGTTTTTGCGTCGTAGACTTCGCTCAGCAGCGACACGGCACCGCCGCAGCATTGCCCCAACTCGGGTCCAAGCGCATGATGCGTCAGGCGGGTTGGCGTGGTTTGCAACCGCGCGGCATGTGCCGCCTGGTATTCCAGTGTTCCGCCGCCGATTGTGCCGCTTTGCCCGCCGTCCCAGACCAGCATGGCGGCACCAACTTCGCGTGGAGACGACCCTTTGATCCCGGCGATGACCACCCGGACCACTTTGCCGTGGGTTTTGACCGCCTCCCTCAAAGCCTCAAGGTCAAATCCCATCAGATGCCTCCCTTCATCCTCTGGACGCCGCGCCAGACTTCTTCGGCGGTGGCGGGCGCATTGAGTGCCGGATAAGTATCCCCGCAGGCCGCCACCGCATTCGAAAGCGCCAGCCAGGCTGATATTCCCAGCATGAACGGGGGTTCCCCCACGGCTTTCGAGCGATAGATGGTGTCCTCTCGGTTCTCGCCATCCCAAAGTGCGACGTTGAATATGTCGGGCCGGTCGGAACAGGCCGGGATCTTGTAGGTCGAGGGTGCATGTGTGCGCAGGTTGCCGTTCCCGTCCCAGACCAGTTCCTCGGTCGTCAGCCAGCCCGCACCTTGCACGTAACCGCCTTCGACCTGTCCGACATCCAGCGCCGGGTTCAGCGAAGCGCCCGCGTCATGCAGGATATCTGTGCGCAGAATGCGGTTCTCGCCCGTCAATGTGTCCACAGCCACCTCGGTGACCGAAGCACCATAGGCGAAATAGTAAAACGGGCGACCGCGCCCCGCGATCCGGTCCCATTCGATCTTGGGCGTTTTATAAAAGCCGGTGGCCGACAGGCTTATGCGACCCTGATAGGCCAGTGCGGCAGCTTCGGCGAACGTGTACCGTTCTTCACCAACCGAAACGTGGCCATCCGTGAAAGTGACCGCAGAAGGGTCGGCCTGATGCCGTTCAGCCAGATAATCGGCCATCCGGTCGCGGATCGTATCGCAGGCCGCTTTCACTGCCATGCCGTTCAGATCGCTGCCCGAAGACGCCGCCGTGGCTGACGTATTCGGCACTTTGGCTGTATCCGTGGCGGTGATCTTGACCATCTCAAGCGGGATGCCAAAACGCGACGCGGCCACTTGTGCGACCTTCTGGAACAGGCCCTGACCCATCTCGGTGCCACCATGATTCAGGTGCACCGAACCATCCTGATACACATGCACCAGCGCACCGGCCTGGTTCAGATGGGTCAGCGTAAAGGAAATTCCGAACTTGACCGGAGAAAAGGCGATGCCCTTCTTGATCACGCTGTTTTCGGCATTCCATTTCTCGATGGCCGCTTTGCGCGCGGCATAGTCGCTGGACTTCATCAGCGCTTCGGTCATGCCATGCAGTTCGAAATCGCTGACCTCCATGCCGTAGGGCGTCGTGTTGCCACCAGCGGGCAGGGGGCGGACCGGGGCGGTCCCTGTTTCCACTGCGCCACGGCTGGTCAGGTCTTCGTGCGGGTCGGGATGACCCAGCGGTTTCTCGTGGGGTTGGACTTCGGCAACCTTATGCGCGGGCTCGTAATAGTTGCGGCGGCGCAATTCCACCGGGTCCAGCCCAAGTTCATGCGCGGCGTGGTCCATCACCCGTTCGATGGCAACCATCCCCTGCGGGCCACCAAAACCGCGATAGGCGGTGGCTGACTGCGTGTTGGTCTTCAGCCGGTGGCTTTCAATCCGGGCATTGGGCAGCAGGTAGGCATTGTCAGAATGCAGCATCGCACGGTCGGCGACGGGCAGGGACAGGTCCTGTGCCCAGCCGCAAATCGCGTATTGCAGAAAGGACACGCCCTGAATGTGACCCTGTTCGTCAAATCCCGCGCGATAGGAAATCCGGAAGGCGTGGCGTTTGCCGGTGATGATCATGTCATCATCGCGGTCATAGCGCATCTTGCAGGCTTTGCCGGTCGCCCGCGCCGCCACTGCGCAGGCAACGGCCAGCGCGTTCCCCTGGCTTTCCTTGCCGCCGAACCCGCCACCCATGCGCCGGGTTTCGACGCGGATCGCATGCATGGGCAGGCCCAGAGCGTCCGCCACCTTGTGCTGTATCTCGGTCGGGTGCTGGGTCGAGCTGTGGACAAGCATGTCGCCGCCTTCATTCGGCACGGCAAGCGCAGCCTGACCTTCCAGATAGAAATGCTCCTGACCGCCGATCTCGAACGTTCCGTCGATGACGTGGGCGGCGCTTTCAATCGCGGCGTCCGCATCGCCCTTGGCATAGATGCGGGGCCCGTCTTCAAATCGGCTGTCTGCGGCCAAAGCCTCTTCCACCGTCAGGATCGGTGTTTCCTCGGCATAGTCGATCTTGCCCAGCCGAACCGCCTTGCGGGCGGCCAGATGGCTGGTGGCAACCACAAGGAAAACAGGCTGGCCGATATAGTGAACCGTCCCGTCGGACAGCAAAGGCTCGTCATGGATCGAGGGCGAAACATCGTTGGCAAAGGGCAGGTCCTGTGCCGTCATGACCCTGACGACCCCGGGTGCCGCTTTCACGGCAGACAGGTCCATCGCGGTAATCGTGCCCTTTGCGATCGGGCTCAGGCCAAAGGCCAGATGCAATGTGCCCTTTGGCGTCGGGATGTCGTCCACATACCGGGCGGAACCGGATACGTGTAGCGGTGCCGCGTCATGGGGAAGGGGTTTGGATACGCTCATGCCGATACCTCCAGCACGTTGGTCACTTGGCCCTGATCCTCAAGGAAGTACCGTTCCAGCATCGCTTTGGCGGTCTCAAGCCTGTACGTGGCCGAGGCGCGCATATCCGTAAGCGGTGAATAATCGTCGGCAAAAGCGGGCAGAGCGGCGTCAATCGCCTCGCGCGCCCACGGTTTGCCGATCAGCGCGGCCTCGACATGGGTTGCCCGTTTCGGAATGCCAGCCATACCGCCAAACGCGATGCGCGCATCTGTCACCTGTCCGTCCGAAATGGTAACGTTGAAACATCCGCACACCGCCGAGATATCCTGATCGAACCGTTTGCTCAGCTTGTAGCATTTCAGCCGGTCCGCCTGACGCAGGAAGCTGACGGCTTCGACAAACTCACCCGGTGCGCGGTCCTGTTTCCCGTAATCGATGAAGAAGTCTTCCAGCAGGACTGACCGGCGCTCATCACCTTTGCGCAGGTGCAGCGTCGCACCCAATGCGATCAGCGCGGGCGGGTTGTCTCCGATTGGTGAGCCATTGGCGATGTTGCCGCCCACAGTGGCCGCGTGACGGACCTGAACACTGGCATAGCGCCGGATCATTTCTGCATAGGATGGGTGAATGTCCGCCAAGGCTTCGCCCATACGGTTCATATCGACCATGGCACCGAAACGAATTTCTTCGTCGGTGATCGTGATCTCTTTCAGATCGTCACAGCGGTTCAGGAAGATCACCGGATCAAGATCGCGTAGTTGCTTGGTCACCCAAAGCCCAACGTCTGTTGCGCCCGCAACCAAAGTGGCATTCGGGTTCTCGGCATATACGGCAGCCAGCGCGTCGGACGAGCCCGGCAGCATGGGTGAGGCGGCAGGCGTTGCGACAGGCTTGTCCTTAACCCAGACAGGCACGGGCTGCTTCTCAGCCGCTTCAGCTGCGCGAATAATGGGAGCGTAACCCGTGCAACGGCACAGATTACCGGCAAGCTGTGTATCGTGATCCGTCGCGCCATTGGTGTGACCGGCCACCATCGACATGACAAAACCGGGCGTGCAAAAGCCGCATTGCGAACCGTGCAGGTCAACCATGGCCTGCTGAACCGGATGGACCTCGCCATCGGGGCTGCTGGCGCCTTCGACGGTTCGAACCGCCTTGCCATGCAGTTGCGGCAAGAAAAGGATGCACGAGTTCAGGGCCTTTGCACCACCCGCATCCGTCACCATGACAGTGCAGGCACCGCAATCGCCTTCGTTGCAGCCTTCCTTGGTGCCGGTCAGGCCACGATCTTCACGCAGCCAATCCAGCAGAGTGGCTGTCGGATCGATGTCCGTCAGCTCCACTGTCTCTCCGTTCAGAAGAAACGTGATGTCCATTCGAGAAACCCGTCGCCTTACCCGGTTGCGCCCTGGTGGTGCCCTCCTTCGATGCGACGTAGAAAGAGTGGCGGGCGGATAGCTTGCCAATGGATGTTAGAAACAGCATGCGTGATCTGGCAAGAAAAACTGCCTGTATGATGCATCATTACAGCCAATCGGCGTGGAATTGCGCACCCTGTTTAAATATCAGTTGCTTGAAACTAAAGCGTTTTTTTGTCAGTGAAGATACCGCTTCCCGAAGCACCTTCTGGAAAATCCGAATAATCGAAAACGATTATTTTGCCAAACAACGGCGCAGGTTCCGGCTTTTGCATGCCTCGCGGCTAGGGTAGCCTGCCGTTTATGAGCAGTACCCCCCGATTCATTCACCTTCGTGTTCACACCGAATATTCCCTTCTGGAAGGGGCTGTGCGGCTGAAAAAACTGCCTGCCCTGTGCGAGAAGATGGGGATGCCTGCCGTTGCGGTGACTGACACGAATTCCATGTTTTCAGCGCTGGAATTTTCGGTGACAGCCAGTCAGGCCGGTGTCCAGCCGATCATGGGATGTCAGGTTGATCTGACTTATGTGCAGTCGCAACCGGGGGAAAAACAAAAATCGCCCGCGCCGCTTGTTCTGCTGGCACAGTCCGAGGCGGGGTACGAGAACCTGATGAAGCTGAGCACGTGCCTTTACGTGGACAAGGGCGGGCAGTTGCCGCAGGTCACGCTGGACGAGCTTGCGGACCGCGCCGACGGGCTGATCTGCCTGTCCGGAGGGCCTGACGGGCCGGTGGGCCGCCTATTGCAACAGGGGCAACGTCCGGCGGCCGAGGCGCTGGTGGATCGGCTGGCCGCGATTTTCCCGGATCGTCTGTATATCGAACTCCAGCGTCACCCAGGTGAAGACGGCCAACCCGAGGTCGAACGCCAGACCGAGCGCGGCCATATCGAGATGGCCTATGCCAAGAACCTGCCGCTGGTTGCCACCAATGACGTCTATTTCCCGACCTCGGATATGTACGAGGCCCATGATGCGCTGATCTGTATCGCCGAAGGGGCTTATGTCGACCAGCAGGAAGGTCGCCGCCGCCTGACCGCACAGCATTATTTCAAGTCGCAGCAGGAAATGGTGACGCTGTTCGCTGATCTGCCCGAGGCCATTGAGAACACGGTCGAGATCGCGCGCCGTTGCGCCTTTATGGCTTATCGCCGCGATCCCATCCTGCCGAAATTCGCCGATGACGAGGTCGCTGAACTGCGCCGCATCGCCAATGAAGGCTTGCAGAAACGTTTGGCGGTAATCCCCCATGCGGTGACGCCCGAGGAGTATCAGGAGCGGTTGGATTTCGAACTTGGCATCATCGAAGGGATGGGCTTTCCTGGTTACTTCCTGATCGTTGCCGACTTTATCCAATGGGCCAAGGATCACGATATTCCGGTTGGACCGGGGCGGGGATCGGGTGCGGGCTCGCTGGTGGCTTATGCGCTGACAATTACCGACCTCGATCCGCTGCGTTACAGCCTGCTGTTTGAACGGTTCCTAAATCCCGAACGGGTTTCGATGCCCGACTTCGATATCGACTTCTGCATGGATCGCCGCGAAGAGGTGATCCGCTACGTGCAGCAGAAATACGGGCGCGACAAGGTGGGGCAGATCATCACTTTTGGTGCCTTGCTGTCCAAGGCCGCCGTACGCGATATCGGGCGGGTGCTGCAAATGCCTTACGGGCAGGTGGACCGTCTGTCCAAGATGATCCCTGTGGAAGGCGTCAAACCGGTTTCCATCGAAAAAGCCCTGAAGGACGAGCCGCGCCTGCGGGAAGAAGCGCGCAACGAAGAGGTGGTGGATCGTCTGCTGACATACGGCCAGCAGGTCGAAGGGCTGCTGCGCAACGCCTCGACCCACGCGGCTGGGGTTGTGATTGGCGACCGGCCACTGGACGCGCTGGTGCCGATCTATCAGGACCCGCGATCCGACATGCCTGCGACCCAATTCAACATGAAATGGGTGGAACAGGCCGGGCTGGTAAAGTTCGACTTTCTGGGTCTGAAAACCCTGACCGTGATCCAGAACGCGATGGACCTGATCTTCAAGTCCGGACGGAAACTGCATATCGCCGCCGATGGCACCGAGCTTTACGAACCTGCCGAGGGGGCCGAGAACCAGATCAACGCCATCCCGCTGGATGACGAGGCGACTTATAAGCTCTATTCAGCGGCCAAGACGGTCGCGGTGTTCCAGGTGGAAAGCTCGGGCATGATGGACGCGCTCAAGCGCATGAAACCCACCTGCATCGAGGATATCGTGGCCCTTGTGGCGCTCTACCGCCCCGGCCCGATGGAAAACATCCCGACCTATTGCGAGGTCAAGAACGGGCTGCGCGAGATCACATCCGTTCATCCGCTGATCGACCACATTCTTGAGGAAACTCAAGGCATTATCGTCTATCAGGAACAGGTGATGCAGATCGCGCAGGTTATGGCCGGGTACAGCCTGGGCGGCGCGGACCTGCTGCGCCGCGCGATGGGTAAAAAGATCAAAGAGGCGATGGATGCCGAACGCCCCAAGTTCGAAAAAGGCGCGGCAGAAAACGGGGTGGATGCCAAGAAAGCCAGCGAAGTCTTCGACCTGCTGGAAAAATTCGCCAATTACGGCTTCAACAAATCCCACGCTGCCGCCTATGCGGTGGTCAGCTATCAAACCGGCTGGTTGAAGGCGAACCATCCGGTCGAATTCATGGCGGGTGTCATGAATTGCGATATTCATCTGACCGACAAGCTGGCGATCTATTTCGAAGAGGTCCGAAAAGGGCTGGAACTGCCGTATATCCCACCTTGTGTGAACCGCTCTCAGGCCACGTTCGATGTTGATAACGGGTATCTGGTCTATGCGCTGGGCGCGCTCAAGAATGTGGGTGTCGAGGCGATGAATCTGATCGTTGCGGGTCGCGCGGACAAGCCATTTGTCAACCTGTTCGATTTCGCCCGCCGCGTGGATTTGAAGAAAGTGGGCAAACGCCCGCTTGAGATGCTGGCCCGCGCCGGGGCTTTTGATGAGCTGGACCGAAACCGCCGCCGCGTGTTTGAAAGCCTAGATGCGCTGGTGCAGTATTCGGCAGCGATCCATGAACAGAAGAATTCGAACCAAGTGTCGCTGTTTGGCGAGGCCGGAGATGACCTGCCCGAACCACGCCTGTCGCCGACCCCCGACTGGCTGCCGGCTGAACGTCTGAGCGAAGAGTTCAAGGCCATCGGCTTCTACCTCTCTGGTCATCCGCTGGATGACTATATGCCGGCCTTGAAGCGTAAACAGGTTCTGACGCTGGACGAGGTGACCGAGAAAGCCCGTTCTGGCCCGCTGATTGCCAAGATGGCCGGAGTGGTTGCCGGGCGGCAGGAACGGAAATCGGCCAAGGGCAACCGGTTCGCCTTTGCCCAGCTTTCGGACCCGACCGGCGCTTATGAGGTCACGCTGTTTTCCGACACGCTGGAGAAATGCCGCGAGTTTCTGGAAACCGGCGCTCAGGTGGTTCTGACCGTCGAGGCGACGATGGAGTCCGATCAGCTCAAGCTGCTGGGTCGTTCGGTTGGACCAGCGGATTCTGTAGTGGCCGAAGCCGGGGCGACGGGACTGCGCATTTTTGTAGACGAAGCGCGGGCGGTGCCAACGATTGCAACGGTTCTTGAAGAAGCCGCAACCGCCGCCAAGGGTGCGGCCCGCGGCCCGATCCAACTGCTGTTGCTGGACCCCGGCCTGCCCGGCGACGTCGAAATCGACTTGGGGCGTGTGTTCCCGATCAATCCCCAGATCAAGGGCGCGATCAAATCGCTGGAAGGCGTGATGACCGTCGAAGAGATCTGACACCGCTTTGTTGCCAGACAGTTAGCGCACCGCTAGGCTGACCTTGCAAATATGTCTTCTGATCATGCCACGGGAGGGCGTTGATATGACGATTGCAGGTCTCAATTTCAGAACGATTGCATTGGGGGCGGCGGCATCGCTGGCTTTGGTTTCGGCGACAGCCACGCTTGCGGACGACAAGAAGAAAGAGAACACGATCAAAGGTGCTGTGATCGGGGCCGGGGTCGGGGCCTTGATCGGCGACGGCAAAGGCGCTGCCGCTGGGGCAATTGTTGGGGCGCTGATTGGCGCGAACTCGAAATAAGCGGGGGCGGGATGATGCGTTTGAACGCGATAAAAGTGATCACAACCGCCGCGCTGCTTACAGGGCCCGGTTTTGCCCTTGCGGACGAGGAAGCCGAACAGATGGTGCAAGCGGCGCTGCCGCACATGTATCACACCTGCGCGTCGGTCATCGAAGAGGCTGACGGGAATGAAGAATACATTGTCGACGTGGTCGGCAAGATGACGGCGTTGTCACTTTATAACCGTCAGATCGACCTCGAAGCTCATGCCGGTTCGGACGAGGAAAAGGCCGCGCTGCGCGAAACATTTGTGGCGGCTCTGAAAGACGGCTGCGCCGGGGATGAAAACGCCCTGCTGGGTGGCGTCGTCGATAACGCGGTGAAATCAACGCTGGGGCTGTAAGCCGTCAGTAATGTGGCGGACGTTCGTCACCAAGGACAACGCCGCCTGACCCTTCCTGTGCGCGCTCGGCCTCACGGTGCAGCAGCATCTCGACACGGCGGGTCAGCCGGTCAATCTCGGCCTGTTGCCGGGTGACAACCGCGTTCAGATCGTCAACCGTGCGGGTCAGATGGGCAATCTGTTCTTCCAGTTGCTGCATGGGATGCTCCTGTCTTTCAGGCTGCACATAGCGACCCCGTGACGCCTTGGCCAGAGAAAGCGCGCCTTGCCCAGATGCGGGCCATGGGATAGACCGCGCGCGGAACAGGTACACTCCCAAGGACGCCCCACATGGCCAAGCCCAAGAAACAGCCCCGCCCCAAGGCCGAAACGCCGAAAGGGTTCCGTGACTATTTCGGCGAGGAAGTCACGCAGCGCACCGAGATGCTGCGGACGATTGCGGGCGTCTATCATCGGTACGGGTTTGACGCGCTTGAGAGCAGTGCGGTCGAAACCGTCGAGGCGCTGGGCAAGTTCCTGCCCGACGTGGACCGCCCGAACGAAGGCGTCTTTGCGTGGCAGGAGTTTGACGAGGGCGGAAATGGCGACTGGATGGCCCTGCGCTATGACCTGACCGCGCCTCTGGCCCGGGTTTACGCCCAGCACCGCAACGACCTGCCGACGCCTTATCGCCGCTATGCGATGGGTCCGGTCTGGCGCAACGAAAAGCCGGGGCCGGGGCGGTATCGGCAGTTCTATCAATGCGATGCAGATACGGTTGGAACCGCCTCGATGGCTGCTGATGCCGAGATCTGTGCAATGCTGGCCGACACGCTGGAAGAGGTTGGCATCCCGCGCGGCGACTACATCATCCGGGTGAATAACCGGAAGGTTTTGAACGGTGTGCTGGAGGCGATGGGTCTTGGCGATGATCAAGCCGCACGAGACAACGTCCTTCGCACTATCGACAAATTCGACAAGGTGGGTGAGCAGGGTGTGCGCGAGTTGCTGACCAAGGGCCGTCTGGACGCGTCGGGCGCGTTTATCGACGGCGTTGGTCTCAGCGATGATCAGGCAGACCCGGTTATCGCCTTCCTGACTTCCAAGGCCGTCGATACCGCTGGTACATTGGCCAACCTCCGCATTGCCGTGGGTGACAGCAAGATTGGGGCGGATGGGATTGCTGAGCTGGAACAGATCGCTGAACTTCTCTCCGCTGGCGGCTACGGCCCCGACCGCATTGTCATTGACCCCTCCGTCGTCCGTGGCCTGGGCTATTACACCGGTCCGGTCTACGAGGCCGAACTGACGTTCGAAATCTTCGACGAGAAAGGCCGCAAGCGGCAATTCGGCTCGGTTGCGGGCGGCGGGCGCTATGACGATCTGGTCAAGCGGTTCACCGGGCAGGAAGTGCCCGCGACCGGGGTGTCCATCGGCGTCGATCGGTTACTGGCGGCGCTGCGCGAAAAGGGCCGGATCAGCGCCCAGGCCAAAGGCCCCGTGGTCGTCACCGTCATGGATCGCGACAGGATGGCCGATTATCAGGCGATGGTGGCCGAGCTGCGCAATGCGGGCATCCGGGCCGAGGTGTATCTGGGCAATCCCAAGAACTTTGGCAATCAGTTGAAATACGCGGACAAGCGCAACTCTCCGGTTGCGGTGATCGAAGGCGGGGACGAAAAGGCAAAAGGCATCGTGCAGATCAAGGACCTGATCCTTGGGGCTAAGATCGCCGAAAGCGCCACGCTGGAGGAATGGAAAGAACGCCCCAGCCAGTTCGAAGTATCGCGCGCTGATCTGGTCGCGAAAGTGCGTGAAATTCTGAACAGTCAGGACTGACCAATGCCCAACCGTTCCCAGATACAGGCCCGTGCCGCGATGATGCGTGTCCGGTTCGAGGCTGCGGGCGCGCAGGTGGTGGATACGCCTCTGTTGCAACCCGCTGAAATGTTGCTGGACCTCTATGGCGAGGATATCCGCGCCCGTGCCTACGTCACCTCGGACGCGCTGCGGGGCGAGCAGATGCTGCGCCCGGATTTCACCCTGCCTGTTGTTCAGATGCACATGCGGGACGGGGCCGAGCCCGCGCGTTATACCTATTCAGGTGAGGTGTTCCGCCGCCAGGAACACGACCCGGACCGTTCGAACGAATATATTCAGGTGGGGTACGAGGTTTTTGACCGCGATGATCCCGCTGGTGCCGATGCCGAAGTGTTTTCGCTGATGGCGCTGCAGTTGCGCGGGCTGCCCCTGCGCGCAGCTACCGGGGATATTGGCATTCTGACCGCGGCTGTCGAAGGGCTTCGCACCACTGACCGCCGCAAGGCCGCGCTGATGCGGCACCTGTGGCGGCCGCGCCGGTTTCGTGCGCTGCTGGACCGGTTTGCAGGGCGTAAACCGGGGCCCGAAGGCCGTGACGCGCTTTTGGACGCGGACGACCCGATGGCGATTGATGTTCCGATGATCGGCAAGCGTCGCGCGCCCGAGATTGCCGACCGGATCAAAGCCCTGCGCGAAGATCGCGCTGCGCCGCCGATCTCTGACAATGAGCTGGCCGGGTTGGAAACGCTGCTGAATGTGCGTGAAACCATGCCCTTCGCGTTGGAACAGCTGAGGGATGTGGCAGTGGATCTGCCGCAGATCACCCCGGCTCTGGACCGGTTGGAGGCGCGGATCGCAGCCCTGCAGGCGCGTGGTGTCGATGTCGCACGGCTGGATTTCGAAGCGTCTTATGGCCGGACATCAATGGAATATTATGACGGGTTTGTCTTTGGGTTCTACGCCGAAGGCCGTCCCGACCTGCCGCCTGTCGCCACCGGTGGGCGCTATGATGCGCTGACGCGCCGCTTGGGCGATGGAGCCGAAATCCCCGCAATCGGTGGCGTGATCCGCCCGGACCTGATGCTTGAAATCGAGGAGGCCGCGCAATGAGTGTGAAACTGGGCGTGCCCTCGAAGGGCCGGTTGATGGAAAAGACCGTTTCATGGTTCGAAAAACATGGCATCATGCTGTCCCGCAACGGCTCGGACAGGGAATATGCGGGTAGGGTTGACGGGATTGACGGCGTCTCGCTGGTTCTGTTGTCGGCGGGTGAGATTCCGCGCGAACTTGCGTCGGGCCGTATTCATCTGGGCGTCACCGGCATCGATCTGGTGCAAGAAAAACTTCCGCGCTGGGAACAGCAGGTCGAAGAGATTGCGCAGCTGGGCTTTGGCAAAGCCGATCTGATCATTGCCACACCCGCCTGCTGGGTCGATGTGGACACGCTGGACGATCTCGATGCGGCGGCAGCAGCATTTCGCAACACTCACGGCCACCGGCTGCGGATCGCCACCAAATATCACCGACTGGTGCGGGAGTTCCTGACCGACGCGGGCGTGGCCGACTACACTCTGGTCGACAGCCAGGGGGCGACCGAAGGTACGGTCATGAACGAAACAGCCGAGGCAATTGCTGATATCACCTCCTCCGGTGAAACCCTGCGGGCAAACCACCTCAAGATCCTGTCGGACGGTCTGATCCTGCAATCGCAGGCCACATTGTGGCGCAGCCGGGTTGCAAAGGTCGACGCGGCGGATAAGGCGGTTCTGACGGAATTGCTGGATCGGCTGCGGTAATTACAGCACACCGATATCCGCTAGGGCGCGGTTGAGGTCGTCGGGCAGGGCGTCGTCCTGCGCGCGCCCTTTCGGCAAGTCGGCTGGTGTATCTTCGGGCTTCAGGTATCGCCACCCCTGAAACGGGCGTTTCAAGGCGTTCTGGGTCCGATGTACGTTAGGGTCGAGAACGATGGCGCAGCGGCGGATACCGTCCTCGCCGGTCACCTCGTCCAGGCGCAGAATACGCTGACGGCACTGTACGACACCCTTGATGACCCAATAGATTGATCCGCCATTCAGAATCTCGGCATCACGTTTGGGCCACATGCGGGTTACGTGGCGCGGATATCCGTCCTCATAAAGCGGCATTCGGCTGTCCTGCCACGCGATCAGAGAGTCCACGCTTTCCGAACCAACCGAAAGTTTGATGAGGTTCACGTACTTATCCACAACTTTCCCACAGAGTCGTCCATTGGCTATCTATCCATTGTAGCTCAGGATTGGCTTTCATCAAGGTGTAGTGGGTGTTAGTCTGGATACCTCTTTCAGCACAGGGAATCACCAATGAGCCGCTTTGCCGCCCCCATCGCCGAGCAGATCTGGGACATGAAATACCGCTTCAAACAGGCGGATGGCACGCCCATCGATCAGACGGTTGAAGACAGCTGGCGACGCATCGCCCGTGACCTCGCGCGGGTCGAGGACGACCCGGATCATTGGGAAGACAGGTTCTACGAGGCACTGGAAGATTTCAAATATCTGCCCGCCGGGCGCATCACTGCTGGCGCAGGTACCGCGCGACAGGTGACACTGTTCAACTGCTTCGTTATGGGCACCATCCCCGACAGCATGGGCGGTATCTTTGACATGCTGAAAGAGGCCGCGCTGACCATGCAGCAGGGGGGCGGGATCGGCTATGATTTCTCGACCATTCGCCCGCGTGGCGCGGATGTGAAAGGTGTGGCGGCAGATGCCTCTGGCCCGCTCAGCTTTATGGATGTGTGGGACGCAATGTGCCGCACAATCATGTCCGCGGGCTCGCGCCGGGGGGCGATGATGGCCACCATGCGCTGTGATCACCCTGATATCGAACAGTTCATCACCGCCAAATCCGACCCGGCCCGCCTGCGCATGTTCAACATGTCGGTGCTGGTGACCGATCCCTTCATGGAGGCGGTCAAGGCCGACGGCCCGTGGGAGTTGCAGTTCGACGGCAAGATCTATCATACCGTTCAGGCGCGCGATCTGTGGAACAAGATCATGCAGGCCACATATGATTATGCTGAACCGGGCGTGATCTTCATCGACCGCATCAATCAGGCCAACAACCTGAGCTATGTTGAAACCATCGCCGCGACGAACCCCTGTGGCGAACAGCCTCTGCCGCCGTACGGGGCTTGCCTGCTGGGCTCGATCAATCTGGCGCGGCTGGTTGCCGAACCATTTGGGGATGCCGCGCATCTGGATGAACCGGCGTTGCAGGAACTGGTCGCGACAGCCGTGCGCATGATGGATAACGTCGTGGACGCCTCGAAATTCCCGCTGGCCGAGCAAGAGGCGGAAGCGCAGGACAAGCGCCGCATCGGGCTGGGCGTGACGGGGCTTGCGGATGCGCTGCTGATGCTGGGCCTGCGCTATGGGTCCGATGAGGCGGCGCGCCAGACGGAACGCTGGTTGCACGCAATCGCCCGCGCCGCATATCTGGCCTCGGTCGATCTGGCTAAGGAGAAAGGCGCGTTCCCCCTGTTCGATGCCGAGAAATATCTGGCCAGCGGCACGATGCAGCAAATGGATGACGACGTCCGCGATGCGATCCGCGAACATGGTATCCGCAACGCTCTGCTGACCTCGATTGCGCCCACGGGTACGATTTCGCTTTATGCCGGGAACGTGTCGTCGGGGATTGAACCGGTCTTTGCCTATGCCTACACCCGCAAGGTTCTGCAAAAAGACGGCTCGCGCACCGAAGAAGAGGTCGTGGATTACGCCGTTCAGATGTGGCGCGACAAGTTTGGCGACGCAGCGCTGCCGGACTATTTCGTCAATGCCCAGACCCTGACGCCGTCGGATCACGTCAAGATGCAGGCGGCAGCGCAGAAATGGATCGACAGCTCGATCTCCAAGACCATCAACTGCCCGGAAGATATCAGCTTTGACGCCTTCAAGGATGTCTACATGCAGGCCTGGGATCAGGGCTGCAAAGGGTGCACGACCTATCGCCCCAACGATGTGACCGGCTCGGTTCTGACCGTTTCTGAAAGCGATGACAAGGTGCCGGGGGAAAGCGCGAGTGCGCCTCATGAAATTGAAGGCGGCGACGTCATCTACATGTCCGAACCGCTGGATCGCCCGCAATCGCTGGAGGGGTCGACTTACAAGCTGAAATGGCCCGATAGCGAGCACGCGATTTATCTGACCATCAACGACATCATCATCTCGGGCCGCCGCCGCCCGTTCGAAGTGTTCATCAACTCCAAGAACATGGAGCATTACGCCTGGACACTGGCGCTGACGCGGATGATTTCGGCCGTGTTCCGCCGGGGCGGAGACGTGTCCTTTGTGGTCGAAGAGCTGAAAGCCGTTTTCGACCCGCGCGGCGGGGCGTGGGTCAAAGGCAAGTATATCCCATCGATCCTGGCCGCGATCGGGGGCGTGATCGAACAGCACATGGTCGCCATCGGCTTTCTGGAAGGCGAAGGGATGGGGTTGAAATCCGATCCCCAGGCGCAAGTGGTGAACCTGGACGCGCCACGTGGCAAAGCCTGCCCGTCCTGCGGTCAGTACGACATGGTCATGATCGAAGGCTGCATGACCTGCCGCAGCTGCGGTCATTCCAAATGCGGATAGGTATGAAGCGCTGAACGAAATATATGTGGCGTGTCACGCGACATGACCTAAACGTTTCAATAGGTCATTTTGGCTGGAGATATGAGAAAACGGCCACGGAATTCTTCCGGGGCCTTTCTCCTGTCTAGCGGAGTTGATGAATGGCGATAGCGCTGCTGGTACATCGTGGCCACCAAGAAGTGGAGATGAGACAGAAACCCGGAACCAAGCAGAGCCACGGCGAGAAAGTCGTAAAGACATTCGTCGCGCGACGCGCAAACTTTACTCTGCGGAACAGAAGGTCAGGATCGTGCTGGACGGCCTCAATGGTGAAGACAGCAAATCAGATTTTCCTTCTAGGGTCAGGATTCATAACCAATAGATGACGGTTGCTG
>NZ_JBQERN010000029.1:0-26314 GCF_056535105.1 Ruegeria sp. O5
CAGAACCAACAGGCTGAGAGGAATAAATCGACTGCTTTCGGCTTCGCCAACCGGCAGTTCAAACGTCGACTTCTTCAACACTATCTCCGCACAGCGTTCATTCAGGTGTAGTGCCGCGAACGTCTGTTTCGAGCCGATTCTGTTGAAAAACAACGTGTTGCTGACGCAGAAAGTAGTCATCTGAGCTGAGTGCGATTGCCTTTCTTATCAGGTCTTTCGCGTTTGCTGCGGTGCAGGAATGATCTTGGCCAATTTGCGGAGGTTTTGGGCGGTGGCGGCGAGGAGGAATTCGTCATTTGCGCCACGTGGTCCACGTAATCGGAGGCGGCCCAACCCAAGAATGCGCTTGAGATGGGCGAAGAGCATCTCGACCTTCTTTCTGAGTTTCATCGAGATGTCGTATTGGCGGGTTTTGGCGATCTCGCGGGCGACCTGGCGTGCGTCTTCGTGCTCTTCGCGGGTGATTTTGCGCGCGTCGGCATTAGGGCAGCATTTGGCTTTTGATGGACAGGCCTGGCAAACGTCTTTCAGGGCGCGGTAGCGGGCCGTGCCCTTGCCAGTTGGCCCTCGGTTTGGGTCAGAATAGTTACGGCGGAACTGCTTCAACGCATGACCTTCGGGACAGATGTACTGATCTTTCCCGGCGTCCCATTCGAAGTCCGCACGGGTCCAGGTTCCGTCGTTGCGCCTGGATTGATCAAAGACAGGTATGTGCGGTGCGATCTCGCGGTCGACCAGCCATCCAAGAAGTGGCCCGGTGCCATAAGCCGTGTCGGCGATCAGCCGTTCAGGATTAAGATCGAAATTTGCCTTCACGCGGTTCAACATCGCCTTCGTTGATCCGACCTCGGCTTGCCGGATCGAGCGGGTCGCCTCCACATCCGTTGCCCGGCAGTCGTTTGCTCTGCAAACGATGAGAGGGGACGATGACGCCATGGTCCGTGTCGATCAGATAGTTGTCGGAATAGCTAAAGAATGCTGGGCCTTTACGGGCCGCCGTCCACTGGCTGGCCGGATCAGAATGGGAGGTGAACTTTGGTTGCACCTCGCTCGCAGCCCCGAAAGCAGCCTCGTCCAGCGTGTCGAGATACTCGCGGACCGCGCGGGGCGCATCGGCCGGATCGATACTCGTCGCGTCCCACTCTTCCTTTGGCGTTGAATTCTGCTTGTTGGCATCCGCCTCGATCAGGCTGGCATCAATTGCCAGGCGCTGGCCGCTGACCAAACCTTCCGCGATGCACCGCGCAACAGTCGTCTCGAACAGATGACGCAGCAGCTCACTCTCACGGAAACGCCCGTGTCGGTTCTTGGAAAACGTGGAATGATCCGGGATACGGTCATTCAGATCGAGACGGCAGAACCAACGGTAGGCGAGGTTCAGGTGCACCTCTTCACAAAGCCGACGCTCCGACCGGATGCCAAAACAGTAGCCGACCAGCAGCATCCGGATCAGCAGTTCCGGATCGACCGATGGGCGGCCAGTGTGGCTGTAATAATCCGCGAGATGTGCTCGAATGCTGCTCAGATCAACAAATCGATCAATCGACCGAAGCAGGTGATCTTGGGGAACGTGGTTCTCCAATGAGAACTCATAGAACAGCGACGATTGCGCTTCCTGCCTCGGTCCCATCATCGCCAATCCTCCCGCCCACTGGAAGAATTGAATCAGCAGTTCATGCATCGATCAAGGAAGAGTTTTTCAACAAAATAAGCCCATTCCGGCTGATGCTGCACCAGCCAGGAATGGCAGCAGTGCGCAAATGTTGACTCTACAACGCTGAACGAACGGCGCACACTGGACTTTGATCACACTCTCACTCACTGAGGTGCAGAATTCTCCAAACCGGTCGATTACCGAATTCGCAGTTGGTAAAAAAGTTTACGTTTTGACTGTCATCTCCGGTACTAGTCACTCGGTCAAAAGAGCCGAAAGCTCATCCGCCCCTTTTTGCAGTATTCCCAGAAACGACATCAGACTGTTGACGTCATGACGTTGTGTCGGCGCATGAACCGAAAGCGTGCCTACCAATCGGCCTTGCCCATCCTGAACGGGTACAGCTAAGGCAGTCATTCCGGTCATGAATTCCTCGTCATCGGTGGAATAACTATTCTCAGAGATACGTTGGATCTCCGCTCGCAGCGACTTGGGATCAGTCAGCGAGCGCTCCGTCTGTGGTTGTAGATTTCCCGCTGAAAGAAAACCGTCCAGCGTTTTTTGCCGCAGTGTGGACAGGTACATCTTGCCGCTGGCCGTACAATGGAAGGGTACCTGAGTACCAACCGGAAGCTGAATCCGCAGTGGCCACTTCGTTTCCACCCGGTCCAGATAGATCATCCCCTCTCGGTCTGGAATGGCGAGATTGCAGGTTTCACCAACCTGCTCGGCGACGCTGCGCAAGATCGCCAGACGCGCCGTACGCAGGTGCTCGGAAGACATCGTATTGACTGAAAGCAATCGCAGTCGGTGTCCAGGGCCGTATGAACGCCCATCCAGATCGCGCTGCAGGAAGCCCTCGGCTTCTGCGGTTTGCAACAGGCGGTGGATGGTTGGCTTGGCCAGGCCCAGTGACTCGATCAGGTCTGACGGTTTGACGGCGACCCCGCGTCGCGCCACCTCCTCAAGGATGAGAAGAAGGCGCAAGTTGGTCGGTATCTGAGTTTCTTTGTCTTTTGTTTCCGTCGCGGCCATTCCGTAACAGTCTAGTTATTTGGCAGCAGGATCAAGGCCAGATCGGGTACTAGCGACACCAAAATCCACACTGACAGCAATGCGACCAGATAGGGCACAGTGTACCGCAGCAGCCGGAAATAGGGCACGCCGGTCACGCCTGAAGCCACATAAAGGTTTAAGCCATATGGCGGAGTGATGAACCCGATAGATGCCCCAACAAGGAAGATCACCGAGAAATGGATCGGATCAATTCCGACTGACGCCGCTATCGGGGCAAGGATCGGGGCCAGGATGATCGTCACAGGTAGGCTTTCCAGCACCATGCCCGAGAAGAAGACGATCACCATCGAGGTGAACAGCACCGCATGGTACCCACCCATTGAGGTCACGAAATCCCCAATGGTCTGCTGTGCGCCAAGCAATGACAGGATCTGCTGCATCACCACCGAAATCGCGATCAGCGGTGCAAGAATTCCGGTGATCTGGGCCGAACGGATAACGATCGATGGGATCTCAGGGATCGTAAACCCTTCGACTACGAACATCTCGGCATAGCTCTTCTCGGTTGGCGATATATCATTCCGCGCGCCCATGATCCGGTTGATCGGATAGCTGACCAATCCTGCGATCACGCAGAAGCCAACTGTCACGCCCGCTGCTTCGGTCGGAGAGAATTTGCCCGTGTAGATACCCCAAAGCACCAGTCCGATGGCGAAGAACCCAAGCCATGCGCCAAAGGCGGTTTTCAACACTCGGTTCAGCTGTAGCGGGATCAGATGCCCCCAACCATTAAGGCGGCAAATGATCCAGCACGCGAACTGCATGCCAAAGACCATCAGTGCGCCAGGAAGGATGCCCGCAACGAACAGTTCGGAAATCGGCAGGTTCATAAGAAACCCGTAGACGATAAAGATGATCGACGGAGGAATGATGATGCCCACCGTGCCGCCCGCCGCCGCTGTGGCCGCGCTGAATCGTTCGTCATAGCCGCCTTTCACCATCTCAGGATGTAACATCGAACCAATTGTGGCTGTCGTCGCCGAGTTGGATC
The DNA here is from genome assembly GCF_056535105.1 of Ruegeria sp. O5. NCBI lineage: Bacteria > Pseudomonadati > Pseudomonadota > Alphaproteobacteria > Rhodobacterales > Roseobacteraceae > Ruegeria > Ruegeria sp. O5. Next base: position 3,723 of record NZ_JBQERN010000029.1, read on the forward strand.
CCGAGATTGCTGCGAATAACCCGCAGGCGCCAAGCGAGGCCATCGCCAACCCGCCGCGTATCCAGCCCAGACAGGCATAGGCAAAATCGCTTAGACGCCGCGCAATGCCCGATTTGTTGATAAGGTCTCCGGTCAGGATGAACAGGGGCATTGCCAGTAGGGCAAAACCCTTGTTGAACACGTTCAGCAACTCGGCGCCCATGTTGTCCAGCGTCAGACCAAGGACAAATGAACAGCCTATGACCCAATAGCCGATCACCAACAGGACCGGCACGCCCAACATGAACAGAAAAGTGACCCCAAGCGAGATCAGTGTGACCATGGTTCCATCTGTCATCAGTCTGCTCCGATCACGGCCTGCTTGATCAGCGGCTCACCTGTTTTCCAGTTGTGCAGATCGTCGGCGAAGTTTTGAAATACCCGCCCGACCATCAGAAAGAACGACAGTGGTGCGGCCAGAAGGAACCACCACTGCATGATGTTGTCGGTCCCCAGAACGATCTGAAAGTTCGATGCCGATAGGGCGACCAGCCTGGACGTGGTCACGATGACGATCACTGCGAATATGAACCACAGCACGGCGTCAAGGATCAGGCAGGCCAATTGCCCGCCGCGCGGCATGGCAGAGCGGAATTCACTAAAGCTCAGATGTGTGCGTAGACGGACGTTGTACGAGGCCCCGAACCACGCCATCACCATGAACAGCAGCGGTGGAATAGTAGTCGACCAGGGCTCTTGATCGTTGAATACGAACCGGTCGATCACGCCCCAAAAGATGATCAAGGCAATGGCAAGGTAGGAGTACACCATCACCGATCGTTCCAGATGCCGTTCAATGAAGGGCACGGCCCGATAGATCAGCATGATGACGAACCCGCCCAGGGCCGAGACAATCGCGCCTAACACCCAAGTTGCGTCGGATTCCAGTGCGGATTGAATCTCGAACGAATCCTGGCTGAGAAAGGCGCTGAATATCGCGCCGATATCTGCCCAAAATGACATCTACCCCGTCCTCCCAATCGGTATTTGTTGAACCGGCCCAGCGGGGCCGGTTCGGTAAGTCTATCAGGCCTGGCCTTTCCACCAACGGCGCGGCTCGACATTCTCCGGCAGTGTATTGGCCGGAATCTCGCGCGCGATGTCATAGATTTCCTGATAAGTATCGATGCCACCTGCCCATTTGTTCAGGCGTTCACGCCATTGCGCCCAGGGCTCAGGGTTGTAGTTCGGGGCGCACATTTCCTCGGCCAGTTTGATCTGATCATCCGCCAGAAATGCCGGGCGCACACCGTTTTCGGCAAAGATCGTGTCAGGCAGTTGCGGGTCCGAGAAGCCCACGGTGTTCAACAGCGCCGCCTCATTCGCGCCCTGTATCAGCGCCTGCGTAAAGTACGAAGATTCCATCACAGCATCCTGTAACTCGCCGCTCAGCCCATCAAACACCTTTGCGGACATTGAAGTATGTTCGGTTCCGCAGAAGAATTTCAGGTTCACCGACTGCGAGACCACCGGCGCCATGTTGGCATAGGCAACGGCCGAGGCCCATGTTTCGGCCCCGTCGATCAGACCAGTCTTGAGCGCGTCCAGAGTCTCTTCCCATGCCACCGGCACCGGGTTCAGGTTCAATAACTGCATCGCAATCCGGCCCAACTGCGTGCCTGTCACGCGGTTTTTGGTGCCAAACAGTTCTTCCAGTTTGGTGACGGTTGGTTTGTCTGAAAAGGTCGATCCCATTTGCAGACCGCGCAATTCGCAATGAGTGAACAGGAACTTCAGCCCGTGCCGTTTCTCCAGCGGATCACGCAGGATGCGCTGGCTCGCAGGACTGTAGAAGAAATGATACTGCGCCGCGCGGCTGGGGAACATATACGCATAATCCAGCACGTTCAGATAGGGCGCACCGCCGGCAGAGTTCTGGGTCGATGCCGCATAGATGTCGACGATACCTTGCTGAGTCTTCTCAACACAGCTCAACTGACCGCAGATCTGGTTGTCACCGATGAATTCGATCCGAATTTCGCCGTCGGTGCGCTCTTCCAGATCCCGCGCGAACTCGATTGCGCCCGCGCGTTCGATCAGCAGGTTGCGGGTGTTAAACCCCGACGCGCCGAATTTCAGCGTGTGCTTCGGTTCTTTCGAAAAGCGTTTCTCGTAAGTTGATTCGGCAGCCTGTGCCAGATTCGCCAGGCTCATTGCGCCACCGAACCCGCCTGCCGCCAATAAGGTCGAGCTCATGCCGTAACGGCCCGCAACTCGGAAGAAATCCCGACGCGAAATACCACTTAGTTTCCGACCAATCTCCATTGTTTACCTCCCTGATCGCAATTATTGAGACGTTTTGTATCAAAAAAGGCTAGTATAATTCGATCAACTTGCATAGAGTTTTTTTCAGCAACTTTCGGAGGAGGCAGTCATGGAGGTGGATTATGCGGTTGTTGGCGCGGGGTCTTCGGGCTGTGTCATTGCCAATCGGCTAAGCGCTGATCCCAATACGACGGTTGCGCTGCTTGAGGCTGGTGGCCGCGATACGAACCCGTGGATTCACATCCCTGTTGGCTATTTCAAAACAATGCACAATCCATCGGTCGACTGGTGTTATCGGACCGAACCCGATCCCGGCCTGAACGGTCGATCCATCGATTGGCCACGCGGTAAGGTGCTGGGTGGGTCATCCTCTTTGAATGGGTTGCTATATGTGCGCGGCCAGAAAGAGGATTACGACCGTTGGCGTCAGATGGGCAACGAAGGTTGGGGCTGGGAGGACGTGTTGCCACTGTTCAAACGCTGCGAGGATCAAGAGCGCGGCGAGGATGAATTCCACGGTGTCGGTGGACCTTTGTCTGTGTCCAACATGCGCATCCAACGTCCCATCTGCGACGCATGGGTCGCTGCAGCGCAGGCCGCAGGTTATCCGTTCAATCCAGACTACAACGGGGCCGAACAAGAGGGCGTCGGGTACTTTCAGTTGACCACCCGCAATGGTCGACGCTGCAGCGCAGCCGTGGCGTATCTAAAACCTATCCGGGGTCGTCAGAACCTCAACATCATTACCAATGCCTTGGTAGCGCGGGTGGTTTTAGAAGGGAAAAAGGCAACCGGACTGGTTTATCGGGATCGTTCGGGTGCTGAACAAACTCTAAAAGTCCGGCGCGAGATCATTCTGTCCGGTGGGGCGATCAATTCCCCCCAAATTCTGATGTTGTCGGGAATCGGAGACCCAGATCATCTAAAGGAAAACGGTATCGAACCGCTGCACGCCCTGCCGGGTGTCGGCAAGGGTTTGCAGGATCACTTACAGGCGCGGCTTGTGTTTAAATGTAACGAGCCGACTTTGAATGACGAAGTCCGCAGCCTGTTCAATCAGGCGCGAATTGCCCTGAAATACGCGCTGTTCCGCGCAGGCCCGATGACCATGGCCGCCAGCCTTGCCACCGGTTTCATGAAAACCCGCCCCGAGGTTGAAACCCCCGACATTCAGTTTCACGTCCAACCCTGGTCCGCTGACAGTCCTGGCGAGGGAGTGCATCCGTTTTCAGCGTTCACGATGTCGGTGTGCCAACTGCGCCCGGAAAGCCGCGGAGAATTGCGGTTGAACGGTCCCGATCCGTCTAAACACGTCAAAATCATCCCAAACTATCTATCCACGGAAACGGATTGCAAAACGATCGTCGATGGCGTGAATATCGCACGTGGGATTGCCAAACTGGCCCCTCTGGCTTCAAAAATTTCCGAGGAATTTCGACCGACGGCAGAGCTGAGTTGCGACGATTACGAAGGCACGCTGGATTGGGCCAGATCAAATACGGCTTCAATCTATCACCCAACCGGAACCTGCGCGATGGGAAGCAATGGCATGTCCGTTGTCGACGCAAAACTAAATGTGCATGGAATAAAGAACCTAAGGGTAGCTGATTGCTCCATTATGCCGGATATCGTCAGTGGCAACACTAACGCGCCAGCAATTATGATAGGCGAAAAGGCAAGCGACTTGATAAGTGCAGATGCCTGACAGTCCCTCCGTCTTGCCTGCATGCCATGCAAAATGCCCAAAACACTTGCAACCGATGGATGAGTGCGCCAATCGCGCAAGCTCAAGCTGTTTGGTCGGTGGAGTCCAGTCGCAACTTGCGCTTTGCCCAACTCATGACTCATGACTCATGTGTCATGTGTCATGTGTCATGACTGACAGTGATCTGGGAGCGACCATTGGTCAATGATCTGTGGAGCATCTAGCGCAGGGATTTAACACCATACCAACCTCGCGAAGCATGCATAAACGGTCGCGGACACTTTCCTAAAGTTCAACTCGTAACGTCCGCTTTCCTATTTTTGGGCGTACAAGTACTGCACTTTCTGAGATAGACATACATAGCCCTGGGTCGCGAACTTGAATGTTCCCTAATTGTCTGGGTGCGGACACTGCGTCGGTGAACGCTATTGGCTGCTAAGTCCTGCAGACTGTGAGTTCGTGCACCCTGAAAATTTGCGCCTGCAGCGAACGGCCGGTTCGACGGGCCGCACCGCAGCGGCGACATGTGTCGATGAACGTCCGCTTCGGGCCGCTAATCAAGTCTCACGGTGTGTAGTAGTGTGCTCCGAGGGCATGATCGGGTTTGAATTCGACGATGGAAAAAGTATTAGGATATGGAGGATTTTTCTTTCGGGCAGAAGACCCTGCCACCTTGGCCGTTTGGTATCGTGACAATTTGGGAATTGATCTCGTTCCCAATGATTATGAAACGCCGTGTTGGACGCAAGAAGCAGGCGAGACAGTGTTTGCCCCGTTCGAAAAAGTAACAGAGTATTTCGGGAATCAGGAAAAGGCATTTATGCTGAATTTTCGTGTTAGTGACATCGATAGAATGATCGCACAGCTCGAATCTAAGGGTGTGGAAGTCCGCCGAGATCCAAATTCACCTTATCCGAATGGCAAATTCGCATGGCTCAATGATCCGGAAGGAAATCCAATAGAGCTCTGGGAGCCAGCTTAGCCTCCAGGGCGAGCAATCATAAAACTTCGCAATGCTCGAATTTTCCGTCTTAGGACCTGGGGTTTGGATTAAGAACAGGGGATTCTTCTCAGCTGCCGCCAGTCCTCGTCAGCTTTTCGATCATCAGTTGCTGTAGAAGAATGATGGTCTTTGCATCCCGAATTTCGCCCTCGGTAATCATCTGCATCGCGTCCATTAGTGGAATGTGCATAACTTCAATGTCCTCTCCTTCGTCGAAAGAACCACCCCCTTGCCCCTTTTTATCAGAGCGTGAATACGTACCTTTGAAGAAAGACAGAAACTCCGTGACTGAGCCTGGGCTCATGTAGACGTCAAACAAGTGGATGAGTTTGTCGATCTGATAACCGGTTTCTTCTTCAAGCTCTTTACGCATTCGCTCATCGGCCTGAGCGCCGCCAAGCAACCCAGCGGGGGTTTCGATCAGCCCATCAATCCCTCCATTGAGGAAAACTGGCAATCGGAACTGACGCGTGAGCAATACTTGATCTGTATCCGGGTTGTGCAACAGGCAAGTCGCCCCGTTGCCGCGATCATAGGCTTCTCGTGTTTGGCGCTGCCATTGGCCATTCTGGCGACGAAATTCAAACTCGTATTTGGTTAGAACGCCCCAATCATTTGCCAGAATTTGCTCTGAAACCGGGCGAAAAATCTGGCTTTCGGGCATTTTCCCGCTCCGATTCGTCATAGGTTCATGCTCAATTCAAATTGGCGGACTGTCGGTACAGCTACGACACTTCCAAGAAACGACTGGAACTCTGTTGATGTGACGTCGATGTTGAGTAGGCGAAGCGTGCCGCCAGCCTGACATGTGTGGAGCAATGAGCTGGCGATCCCTTCGCGTCTTCGGTCTTGGCGAACGCAAATTTGGGCAAGGGTATTGTTTGTTGGCAAAATGACCGCATAGGCCGCCAGACCAAGGTTATCGGATATGGCCCAGCATTGTGCTTCATAAGCTACGGCGCTGACGGACGCGATGTCGTTTTGCCAGGAGGGTTCCAATTCGATCATTGCGGTGGCGTCGCTCTGAATCTCCCTCCAGGGTACCTTTCGCACCATACCAGGAGCATCGGTACTCGGCAGCGGTGGAACGTCATAACACTGCAGAGTCCGGGCAGCTTTCATTCCCAGAGAAGCGTACAACTCATATGCCTTGCTGTTATCGGCCATTACCTCGGTCTGGAAACTTTCCGTGTCTTGTTGTCGAAGGTGCACAAGGCAATCATCCGCCAATCTTCGTGCCAATCTCAACCGTCGGAACGCAGGAACTGTGCCGCTTGCAACCAGATAGCCGCGGCGACCGCGCAAAGACACCAACCAAATGGCAGCGATTTGCCTTTCAACAATCGCAAGCCGCGAGGCTTGGCGATCATATCCCCTCTGCTTCAACATGAATGCAAATGACTGCCGGGTCAGTTGCATTGGGACTGTGTAGTCCGAAAACGCGCTGTTCATTACCAGGCGCAAATCCTCAAGTGAGACGTGTTCAGCCGATACGATCTTTGCGTCCATAAATTGTCCAATTTAATAGGTTGAAACAACCACTCTAACTTAACAACGCTTTCGCACTACCAGGATGATCGTTGAAAGTAACACCTTTCAGGGAGCGCTGGATAATCCATGCCAATGTCCCTTTTCATGTGGCCTGACCAGTGTTGAAACTCGCCTGGGTGAACAGTTTTGTCCCGGTAGGTTGCATTAACCAGAGTCAAAAAGTTTTGAAAATACGTGAGCAGTCTCATATGGTCCCCACATTCATTGAATTGATGGCTGTCATACGTTTGACCGGTTGAATGGGCTTAAAACAAACAAAACAGAGCCAAAGATCATAAGGAGATTGAATGGCTTCCCGAGGTGATCTTCCGCCACTGGCTGCAATTCGGGTTTTTGAGGAGGCCGCGAGGAGCAAGAACTTCACGGTTGCCGCAGACAAGCTTGGGATGACCCAGGCTGCTGTCAGCTATCAGATCAAGATCCTTGAGGAGCGGGTTGGCGCACCACTCTTCCATCGAGAGGCACGTGGAGTTTCCCTGACAGATATTGGGGCAGGTTTCGCAGAAAAGGCGACCGACGCGCTCAACGTTCTGAGTGACGCATTTGCCGAGGCCAAAGGCGTTTCTCAGGAAACGCTTGCAATCAGCGTCATTCCAACATTTGCCACCAATTTTCTGGCACAGCACTTGGGGGGATTTCAGGTGGAAAATCCCAATATTGCGGTGCGGGTGGAAGTGAGTGAAACCCTGACAGATTTTGTCTCCAGCGGTTTCGACGTCGCCATTCGCGGTGGCAAAGGCAACTGGCGTGGACTTTCGAGCCATTTACTAATCCAAACCCGTTTTACCCCAATGCTGAGCAAGGATCTGGCTGAAAGCATAGGCGGCGTTCATGATCCCAAGGACCTAATGCGTCTTCACATTCTGTCGCCGTCTGATCCCTGGTGGAACCGTTGGCTTGCAGAGGCGGGATTGGAGAGGCCGGAACTGTCAGACGAAATCCGCCAACATTTCGGCCCGCAGGTATTGGAAGCCAACGCCGCCATGTCAGGTCAGGGTGTCGCAATGCTAACACCTGCGTTTTTCAAGGATGAGCTTGCAAGCGGGCGGTTGACCCAACCTTTCGATCTGACTTGTGAAGATGGATCAGGCTATTGGCTTGTCTACCCCGAGAGCCACCGCAATTCGCAGAAGATACGGCGGTTCAGGAAATGGCTGGAAGCAAAGACCAAGGACTGGCGATCCTAGGTGCCAAAAGCCGTTCCGAGATCTAGGGCTGGTCGAGGGGCGGCAACCTGTGCTCGAAGATTGAAGACTTTATGATCGATGTATTGGTCTCGGCCCGGTCGTGGAAGGGCAGAAGGATATCGTCGAGTTCGCTGATCTCTTTCAAAAGTAGCCGTGCGACATAACAATCGTCGCCAGTGACCCTGTCACATGACATAAAGCGAGGCTGCTCCTCGATCATCTTCTCTACAATGTGAAGCTGCCCACTTCTTGGTTTGATCCTGACAAGAGCCTGGATTGTATAGCCAAAACGTTTCAAATCGATCCGGGCACCAAAGCCCGTGACGTATCCGCTTTCCTGAAGGTGGCGCAGGCGTTCTCCGACGGCAGGGCCGGAGAGATCTACGTTCTTTCCAATGTTTGCGAGGCTGGTACGGCCATAAGAATCGAGAAGCTCTACGATTCGGCAGTCTGTTTGGTCCAGTTCTTTCGACATGAAGGAAGTTTAGAGAATCGGACAATGATGTGAAAGAAGATTTTCAATTTGCCCTTCATCAGTGCTGGGACAGAACCCAGTTCCTTCCGATAGTTTGCCGCAAGCAGAATTAAGGAGACAAACATGGATATCCAACGTATAGCGGCATTTAGCCAAGGATCGGAAGGCGGCAATCCGGCAGGTGTTGTGTTGTTGGAAAGTGAAGCCAGTGCCGAGGAAATGGCCCGGGTCGCAGCTGAGGTCGGGTATTCAGAGACTGCGTTTGCCGTCGCGCAGGATGACGGAGGAAAGAATTGGCGCGTTCGTTATTTCTCCCCTGAATCTGAGGTTCCATTTTGTGGCCATGCGACGATTGCATTGGGCGCCGCGCTCGGGCGACATAGTGGGGCCGGCACCTATTCCCTGACCCTGAATGACGCCACGATCACGGTGAATACGGACACGACACCCGACGGCGTGGTGGCCACCCTGTCATCACCACCGACCAAAAGCCGCGCACTGACAGACGCAGAAACGCGCGATATCCTGGCGCTCTTTGATCTGACGGTGGATGACCTTGATCCACGCCTAGCCCCGGCTCATATCCATGGCGGCGCCGATCATGTCGTGCTGCCACTAAAAAGTCGAACCCGATTGGCTTCAATGACATATGATCTCGATAAGGGACGGCAGGTGATGCGCGATCATGATCTGGTCACAGTGATGCTTGTCTTCATAGAGACCGATCAGACATTCGTTGCGCGCAATGCATTCGCTTCGGGGGGTGTTCTGGAAGACCCGGCAACGGGCGCAGCGGCGGCGGCCTTTGCAGGGTATCTGCGTGATAGCAACTGGCCACATGGGGGTGAATTCACGATCCGCCAGGGTGAAGACATGGGAAGTCCTTCACTAATCAAAGTGTCGTTGGATGACGTCAGAGGAAACTCGGTGCGGGTATCCGGTACTGCGCGAGACATAATATGAGCGACCTTCCCGACGCAATTGCAGCCTACATCGAGGCCTACAACCAGATGGATGTGGCTGGTATGATCGCATGCCTTTCTGATGACGTGGTGTTTCGAAACATCGTCGACGCAGATGTAACGATCGAAACGTCAGGGAAACAGGCCTTTTCCGAGTTGGCCGCTGCAGGTGTGCAAGCGTTCAAAACCCGTCAGCAAACGGTAACAAACATGATTTCGGTCGGGACCGTCACCTTGGTCGAGATCGACTACACGGCAGTGGTTTCGGCCGATCTTCCCAACGGGTGGAAAGCAGGGCAGCAGCTGCGATTCCGAGGCGCATCTGCGTTTCGCGTCGAAGACGGTCGGATCGTCAGTGTTACCGATCAGAGCTGAGCGAGCCAAAAAATCCATTGATGTCATGCACTGACGTTTTGTTGGCGCAGATGTTCGTCTTGCCCCAAGTTTTGGTGACAACACTGTGAACACGCAAAGGAACTCAGATGATCAAACGTTTGGCTCCGGCCTCGCTGCGCGTTGTACCGGAACAGTATCAAGGTATCTATGTGCACGGCACCCAGATCACTGCTCCGCGGTCGTTTTTGTTTTTGTCAGGACAAATCGGGGTCTCTCCGGATGGCAAAACTCATACGGGATTCGAGCAGCAATGCCATCAGGCAATGGACAATGTTGAGGCACTTCTCAAAGACGGCGATCTGGACACGTCCAACATTCTGCGCGTTGTTTACTATGTCACCGACGCGGTTTTCCTGCCCGAGCTTTCCAAATTGCGTCAGGCCCGTTGGAACCGAGGGCACCCGCCGGCGGTGACTACGCTGGTCGTTGCTGCCCTCGCAGCACCAGATCTTCTCGTTGAAATCGAAGTTACTGCGGCCCGTTGACCTGGATGACACATGCCGGATCAGATTTGGGCTCTTATACTCTTTGCGCTAATTGCCACCGGCTCTCCCGGCGGGGCAACAGCGCTTGCAACAGCGTCTGGCGCGCGGTTTGGCTATCGGCAAAGCCTGCCTTTGATTTTGGGGATCGCCATTGCACTCGCGCTGCTGGTGGCCGTGTCCGGAACCGGTCTTGCGGCCACGCTGCAATCTACGCCTTTTCTGAGTTCTGCTATCAAAGCAATCGGGTCAGCGTACCTTGTTTGGCTGGCACTGAAAATTGGGTTGGCCGGATCACCTTCGGCCACGCGCTTAAGCGAGGCACAACCCATGAGTTTCCTCGTCGGGGCGGCGCTGTTGCTTGTCAATCCAAAGGCTTGGGCGATGGCGGTGGGAGTCGCTTCATCTTTCTCCAACTTGGTCTCAGATCCCTTTTTGCTTGGCAGCATTCTTGCCGCTGTGTTTCTGGCGTGCGCTTGTGTTTCCCTGTCGCTTTGGGTTTTGGCAGGAGGGTTCATCGCAGATTTATTGCGTACTGACCGTCATTGGCACATCTTCAATGGAGCAATGGCGACACTCCTATTGGTTTCGATCCTACAGCTTTGGATTTAAGGGAAATGAGTTCACAGCTTTATCGGGCCGCACTGTCGTAGGTGGGACTAAAGCCTTATCATAGCCTGAAATATCACTGCGTTTTCAAACGTGATCATGAATTGAATAGATGACGAGGTTTGATCCTTGAGAAATGGGTTCATCTTGCTGACGGGTTGTTCAGGTGGTGGAAAATCCACGCTTCTCGATGCCTTGAGTGAGCGTGGTTTCGCGACCGTATCGGAACCGGGTCGGCGTATCGTAGAGGAAGAAATTGCTGGTGACGGCAAAGCCCTGCCTTGGAGAAACATGAAAGCCTTCGCCATGCGCGCCGTCGAAATCGCTCGATCTGACTTAGAAGCGGCTCGACAACATCAAGGTTCAGTGTTTTTTGACAGGGGGCTCATTGATGCGGCGGTTGCATTAGAATACTCGCGCGGACCATCGCTAGGTGAAACGATTGGAAAAGCCCGTGTTTACTCCGAGCCTGTATTCTTGTTTCCACCTTGGAAAGAGATTTTCGAAAGTGACGCTGAACGCAAACATGATTTTCAAGCTGCGGTAGAAGAGTATCATCGCATAGAATGTGCTTTGAATGACCTTGGTTACGAGGTTTTAGTTTTACCAAAGGTATCCGTGAACGAACGGGTTGAATTCGTGCTGGATGAAAGTGGAATTACTTAGTTCGGATGACTGCTTGGTGCGCGATTTGGTCATCAAAAAGCTCTGAGAATTTCGCGCGAGCGCCAATGTCCGCAATGCGGGCTGCGACCACAGCATGTGACCGGCCGGTGAATGACCTGTTTGGGCCGAGTAACTCACGGAAGAAAGGGTAGGGACCCATACTGCGGGGCTTCCGAGGTCTGCTAGTTGCCCTTGAGTACTTCACCAATCAAATGGTTCATAACCTCCTTGTAGACCTCCGGATCGCCCCCATAGGCGATCTCAAGAGCGGCGCGATCAAACGCGGCCGACAACAAATTAGTCAAAGCATCGATCTGTTTTGGTGAATGCTTAGGAAGAGCCCGCGAAAGCCCTTCACGAAGTTCCTCTGTTCCATTGGCCCGGGTCAACGCGACAGCGGTGCTGTGCCCTAATACCGCTGGGGCCTCTTCCATCAGGAGGCGCACCCGACCTGGAACCAACATCGCATCAAAAAAGGCATTCGATCCTGCCATCATGGCCTGTTCGGGATCGGCCACATTGCGCGTTTCCTGGTCAATATGGTGTGAGATTGCTTTGGCCTCCTCTTCTGCGACGGCGCGGAAAAGGTCAGCCTTGTCCTTGAAATGATGATACAGCGCGCCGCGGGTGACGCTGGCTTTACGTACGATGTCTGGGGTTGCAGTGTCGGCAAATCCCGAATCCACAAACAATTTGCGGGCAGCCTCTACGAGTTTGGCACGCGTTTCGGCGCGTCGGTCTGCCTGGCTGCGTCGGGCGGGTTTTTCTGGGGGCAAATTTAACGGCTCCGAATATCACTACAAGCACCTTACATACATCTTGCATGTATTTGCAAATTGATGATACATACAAAGTGCATGTAAGTTAAGGAGATCAAAAATGCGTGTCACTCAATATTATCCGGTCATTCAGTCTGAGACGGTTTCTGAGACGGCAGAGTTCTATAAACGTCACTTTGGCTTCCGCGCAGCGTTCGAGGCGGATTGGTATGTGCATCTACAAAGTGAAGCGGATCCGTCGGTCAATCTCGCGATCGTCCAGTCGGACCACGAGACGATCCCGGAGGTTTCCCGCGGTGCGTCTAAGGGCATGATCCTCAATTTTGAAGTCGAGGATGTCGACAAAGTGGATGAACGACTTCGGTCGGAAGGAGTTCCGGTGGCAAAGTCACTTGTGAGCGAGCCGTTTGGCCAACGCCATGCGATATATCGCGATCCAAACGGGGTACTGATTGATGTTATCACTCAGATCCCACCCTCAGAGGAATTCCTGTCTCAATATGCAGCCGACGCGGTACCGTCGTAATTCAGGGTGCCGGATGGCCAGGTTGGTTCGAAGCAGTTGGAACGATTTGCCCGCGTGTAAAGCGACCAATTCTGGACAGATCAGTGGCCTTTGCCGAGTTGGCCACCTTTGGTACTGGGGCGGCCTTGTTATCTGTGCCCATGTTCGAACGCTACACCGAACACGGCCGCCTGATACAACCCTTCAGTGAAGCCGTTAACGCTGGTAAATATTGCTTCGCCTAGCCTTCGGATCGCCCCGCAACGGATGCTATGGGTAAATTTGCAGAATGGCTGACCGCCAACGGAGCCACTGAATTAAGTGATTTCACGGACCAGAACCGCGCAAATTGATCTGCATCAATATTTGGACCGCAAACGAGAGTTATGGCGAACGGAAGCAGTTTGGATGAAGTCGCGGTGACAAAAGAAAAAGTTGGCCGAGTTGTCTGGCACGATCTTTTCACGCCTGATGTGGAAGCTTCCAGGTCATTTTACGAAAGCGTGGCAGGTTGGAGCTATATTGTCGAACACGCCACAGATTTCGCATGGGGCGGCGGCCATCGAGATTTTGTCCTCGCCACTCTCGATGGAGAGGCAGGGGCCGGGGTCGTTTCTCAAAATCAGGTGTCCTTTGAAGGCTGGATTCCTTATATTGAGGTCGAAGACGTAGATCAGGCTGCCAAGCTCGCCGCCCATCTCAAAGGATCGGTAGTGAAACCGCCCTTTGAAGTTCCAGGGGTTGGTCAGAACTGCCTCTTGCGTGATCCGCTTGGCGCGTTCTTCGGTATATCTGTTTCGCGTCACGACTATCCTGTCCCCGCTCGTCAGTTTACGCACGAACACTACCTATCTCGCGGCGGCGCATTCCCGGACAACTTCTACCACCAAATGTTCGGATGGAATCTCTCACCTGCTAGAAACGTACCTTCGTCACAGAGACTGATTAGTTTGAATAAGGACGTGTTGGCGATATGTGCAGCGGAACCTGCAGCTCCCAACAACAACGTTGCGTGGGCGCCGGGTGTTCGCGTCCAATTTCTCGAAAACGCGCTCAGCAAGATCAACTCAGGCTCAGGTTCCGTGCTTGCTCGTCATCAGAAAAATAAAAATACTTTTGAGAAGGGTCTGGTATGCGATGCAACTGGGGCATTGTGCTGTGTCGTCCAGAATTGATGCTCGGTCGCAAGGTTCGCAGTCTATTGTCTATAACGGCATCCTCAAGTGGGTCAAAAATCTCAAATCCGATCTTGGTGCTAGCTTTCGCAATCGCAGCGAATACAGGAAAGCGTGCCGCTACCGTCGTGTAAGAGAACTATGCTTAAGGTTCGGGTTGAGGCGATCGCACTTGATAGTTGTTGGAATTGCACACATACAACATCCTGATGAGAGTCGGCGTGGATTGGGTTTGTGAAGTAGGGCCGGCTAATCGAGAAATTCGTCGATGGTCGAGGCGACATCAACCGCGGTTTTTACATCGGACATGCTGGTGTTCTCAAAGGCGCTGCCGCTTTCAACACCTGGCCTGAGCCTCTCATAAATGGATAGGATTTCCTCTTCCAGTTTGGTCGGCTTTTCTTCGGACCAGCTGGCCTTGGTTTTTGCGATGTCCGTTGCGAGTTTCATAAGATCAAGGCGCTGAGGCAGAGTTAGCATTGGTTGGTTCCGGGTCTGTTTGCGATGTCAGGACCAGCCTACGCACAGTGGTCGAACGGGCAGAGTGAGTCACCGTTAAATTCCTGACGGCCGGACCTCAGTCCAGCGCCCCGGTTGCGCGCAGCGCCTCAGTCATTTTCTGTGAGATGTCAGATGGCACATGCCAGATCGCGTAGAGCGTCTGGATAAAACGGTCAACATCGGGAATGTTGGTCTTCAGGGCCAACAGGGTTGAATCCAGGTCGGCGTCCGGTTCCGTGTAAGGGATGCACATAAGCTCAAGCACTTCAGAACCATTCCACATGCCACCACCGACTTTGCGCGCCGCTGAACGCGCGCCGCTGTAATCATCTTTCATGAAACAGATCAGGAACGTGCTTGCGTGGTACCAGCCGGGCGGGTTGGGGCTCAGCTCGATCGCGCGGGCGCTCAGTCTCGCGGCCTGTTCAAGATCGCCGCGCAACGCAAAGCAGGCCGCCAGATCGGCCAACATGTCTGGATAATTCGGATTGGCCCGCAATGCTTTAGCGGCCGCTTCTTCAAAGCTTTCGAACTCTCCACGATGAAAATGGGTCAAAAACAACGCGTGCTGGCCGGTTGCGTTCAGCGGATCCAGAGCGACCGACCGCTGTGCGGCCTCCAGCGCGCGATCAAAGGGCGGGGGGGACTTGCGAAAATTGAACCCGCCGCGCAGTTCGTCGCCGTAGACAATCGCGAGCATCCCCCAGGCGCCGGCATATTCGGGATCAATCTCAACGGCGCGCTCCAGCAGGTCGCGGACCTTCTTGTGTTTTTTAACCGTGGGTTCACGCCAGTATTCGGTGGCCAGCAACCTGCACTGATAGGCATCCAGCGTGTGCGTCTGTGCCCTGCGCTGCACTGCACCTGTTCGATGGATCACTCCGTGGGGTTCCGCGATTTCCGTGGCGATCCGGGCGGCGATATCGTCCTGAATTTCAAATAGGCTGTCCGCGCTCAGGTCGCGGTCATAAGTGTCCGCGGAAACCTGTTGGCCGGTTTCCGCGTCAATAAGCTGGGCGGTGACGCGCAGCTTGTTGTCCCAATGTCGCACGCTGCCTTCGACCAGATATTGGACGTCGAGTTCGCTTCCGACCGCGCGCGGATCGCGGCCGCGGCCGCGAAAGCGAAAGGTGACGTGCCGGGACAGCACGCTCACCTCGCGAAACCGGGCGATGGCCGAGATGATTTCCTCGGTAAACCCATCGGCCAGATATTCCTGCGACGGGTCTCCGCTCAAGTTGTCAAAGGGCATCACGGCCACCGCGACCCGTCCGGTTGCCGCCGGGGGCGTTTCGGCATCGGTCCGGCGTTCGGGGTCAAACGCGATCTCAAAAACCGGGGCGTAGGACCCCTTGGGAATATGTATTCGAACCGGGTCCTCGCGCCCTTCCTGAGCGTAATAGAGATCCAGCCGGCTGCGCATTTTATTGGCCTGAACCCGAACGATCGTGTCGATGGTGGGGTCGAAATCCTCGGGCTTGTCGAAAACGTCAATGCCGATTGCATAGCCTTTCAGCGTCTCGGACCGACCCGCTAGCGCTTCGCCGACAATATGCGACAGAAAGCGGTTCAGGCGCGTGGTATCCGCGAAATGCGGACTGACGAGGACGCGCTTCAACTGTTCCTGAATAGCGCTTGGATCGATGGCAGAGCTTACTTCGGCAAGCATGTTTCCCTCCGTCGCTCAACTTTGTCCGATGACGAGCAGCGCCACAAGACAGCGCGACGGTTTAACCGTGACTCACTCGGATGCGGGCCGTGGATCTGCGAGGGTCTGGGCCATGGCGCTCAAAAGAGCCCAGCAAACATATGACCCATGAAAGGACTGAACCATGACAACATTTTCCGAATTCGTACAGAAAGCCAAAGACGACTATACCCGTGTCGAGGACGAGCTGAAATCGTTCGAACAGAAGGTCAAGGACGCGGGCGACGCGACCGACAAGTGGACCCAGGAGCAGGTGACAAAGCTGCAATCCGATCTGCAGGAAGCAAAAGACAAGGTCACTGACCTTGCCGATCGCATCCAGAAAGAAGGCGAAGACGCTGTGACGGACGCGCATGATCAGGCGAAGAACCATTGGGAAGCCTTGCACGCCGCCGTTGCCGCCTATCGCGATCATCTCGACAAGTCGGTCGCCTGACCCTAATCTTGGAGGTCGACATGACTGATTCAGTTAATGAAACCGTGCCGAAACCCGCGCTCATGGAAGAGGCCGCCGGTTGGCAGCCTCGACCGGTCTGGCTGATTGTGCTCGGCGTCGCCATGCTCTGTGTAGGGCTGTGCGCCGTAGCCTTCCCGCTGATGTCCACGCTGGCCGTAGAAGCCTTTGTCGGCGTGGTCCTGCTGGGCGGAGGCATCGTCACAGCGATTCAGGCATTTGCGGAAAAGGCCTGGAAAGGGTTCTTCTGGCTGTTGGCCATCGGTGTACTGAACGCGCTTGCGGGGCTTATTCTGTTGCTTGATCCGTTCGGCGGCGTTCTGGCACTGACCATTGCGCTTGGCGCGGTCTTTCTGGCCGAAGGCGTGTTGCGGATCGTAATTGCCATTCGGTCTCGTCAGGAGCGATCTATGGCGCTTATGATTGCGTCTGGCGCGATGGCCATTCTGCTTGGCGGCCTGATCCTGACCGGTTTCGTCAATGGCTCGTCCCTTGTTCTGCTGGGGGTTCTTGCTGGCTTGAACCTGATATTCGCCGGTGTGTCCCTGATGTCTTTGGGCCTGCCGCAGCGGTCCTTGGCGCATGGGCGCTCAGAAACTTAAGAGTGTCCCGGCGGACCCGGAATGGCAGGGGCATCTGATGCTCCTGCATTCTGATTTCACAGCGCCGCTATTTTCCTTGCCCGGTGCTCGCCGCTCGGGTGTCTTCAAACAGCCAGACCATGCGGTCCAGAAACCACAGTTTGCTACCCATAGTCAGCAGCAGCCCCAAGAGCGTTGGCCAGATTTGCAGTTGCCAAAGACCCCAGACCAAGGGGCCGATACCAACCGCACTACCAGCGGCCAGAATAAGAGGCACCCAGCGATGCCTTGCAGGGATTGGCGATTTCGCCCGCGCAAGCCAAATCCGTTCCCCAAGCACTCCCTTTGACATCCAGTTATCCGCGTTGCCCGTTTTGCTGAAGGCGCGCGGGTTCCACCATGTCCAGAAGACAACAATCCCGATTGGAACAAGGCACCACCAGCCCAGCCAAACCCGGCTCCAAAAGGCAAGAACGAACAGGGGAGGGATGCTCAGGCGGCTCCAGCCGCTCCACGGGTTTGTGTGCCGGTCCCAGACGTCGTCGGACATCGTAATGAGCTGTTCCAGAATGCTGCGATCGGTCATCGAACCCTCTTCCGAAGCTGGATCGCAATTATGGCCGTTTCTGTCTGTGTCGGCCAGAGCGGCAGGCAATGCGCGCCGCCCTAACCAGGGGCGTCAAAGACCCGAGATATCCACATACACTCGGTATTCCGCGATCCTATCCTCGCGAAAGTTGAACCTTGCAGCAAAGCGCACGTCGTGTGTGCTTTGATCCTTGCGCGTATAGTGTACAGTGCCGTCGCAGAACGCGGTATCGCCGCTGGACCAGATGCCGGTGATGGTATGTTGCATACCGTGGATCGTGGCAAAGAAATCCGCGTTCGCGGCTTGCACGGCTATGCACCCGTCAATCTGTTCAAAATTGCCAAGCTGGAATTGCACGTCTTCGGTGACATGCTCAACAACGCCCGCTTCGTCGAGCGCGTCAACCGCGGTATAAAGGGACGCGATCCGGGGCGCGTGGGCCGCTGTGGTGGGGGCAGTGATTTGCATGTTTTGGTTTCCTTTTCTGTTTGAAAGTTATCGGTGGGTCTAAGTCTGGTTGGCCTGTGACCCTCGATGCAGGACCGTTGGGAGTTTCAGGTGACCGTTGGTGACGGCTAGCCCAAGGAACAGGATTGCGAGGGACCCCAGCAGCCCAAGGCCAAGAGGTTCCCGAAAGACAATTGCCCCGATTGCGATGCCGGAAAGCGTGGCAAAATAGCCGACCTGGGCGAACCCAACGCCATCCGTGCGCCGCTGTACTTCGAAGGTCAGCGCATAGCTGAGCGCAGTGATGGATCCGATGCCGAAGATTGCGCCAAGCAGGGCAGGGGGCACCGAGACGTCGCTGATTGTGGTGCCGCGTCCCAGTATTAGGGCGGAAATCAGCAACAGCTGTGACAGAAGCGTTCCGGTCGCCAGCCCCAACGGATCGCCGCCGGGCGGGTAGGCATAGCTGCGAAAGACGTTGCCGCAGGCCAGAAACAAGGGCCCCAAAAGCGACAGGGCAATCCACGCCGGCTCGACTCCCGACAGGTCAAACCCACCCATGGTGGCAAGGCTGACCCCGGCAAGGCCGATCAGAATACCAACCAGGCGGTGCAACGGCAGCATCCTGCGCGCGATCAGTGCCGTTATCGCAAAGGTAAACAGCGGTGACAGCGTGACGAGGGCGGAATAGAACCCAAGGCTCACATGCTCCAGCACCAGAAACCCGATCACAGCGGGGCCGCTGACACCGAAAACTCCGGCGCCGACATAATAGGGAATGTGCCGCGCGTTGAGCGCCACGCGCTTCTGCGACAGCAAACACAACGCCAACAGCGCGATGCTGGCCAGCAAAACCTGCCAGAACAAAGCGGTCAGAGCTGATATTCCTGCCATCGAGACGAATTTGGACAAAGTGAAACTGACCCCCACCAGGACACCGATGGCCAAGATCAGCGCGGATACAGGGGATCTTCTGACAATATCAGGCATCACGCGGCCCCCATTTCCGGCACATCGGTTAAGCGCAGAGAAGCCGGGCCGATCGGGATAATTCCGCTGGGGTTGATGTGCCGATGGCTGAGGAAGTAGTGCTGACGGATATGGGCCATGTCCACAGTGTCAGCCACGCCCGGCAACCGCATGATGTCGGCCAGATAGCGGGACAGGGCAACATAGTCGCTGATGCGTTTGTAGTCGGTCTTGAAGTGGGTCACATAGACCGGGTCAAACCGCAGAAGTGTCGGAAACAGCTTCAGGTCAACCTCTGTCAGCACGTCTCCGGCTAGGAACCGGCGTTGGCCAAGCGTTTCTTCAATCGCGTCGAGGCAGGCAAAGAGCGCCGTTACGGCCTCGCCATACGCGATCTGGCTGGTTGCAAACCCGGCGCGATAGACGCCTTCGCGGATCGGTGACTGAATTTGTTCGGCGATCCGGTCGATTTCGTCGCAAAGATGGGACGGGCGAAGATCGGGTCCCGCAGCATCGAGAAATTCCGTCTGAAGCATGCGCATGATCTCGGCCGATTCGGTGCTGACGATCCGGCCCGTAACCTTGTCCAGTAGCACAGGCACGCTGATCGGACCCGTGTAATCCGGCTTGGCGTGCTGATAGACTTCGTAAAGGAAGCGGGTGCGTTCTACACCGCTTTGATCGTTGAACAGCGTCTGGTCGATGACCCAGCCGTTTTCCGACATGACCGGGTCCATCCATGTGATGCTGAACGCATTGCGTAAGCCTTTCAAAGTTAGAATCAGATCGATGCCATGACACCAGGGGCAGGCTTTGGACAGGTAAAGGTGGTACCGGCAGGGCGTGTTCGGAAACGCGGCGCCCGGTTGCACGCTGATGTGGCTCGTGAATGGGCTTTGCAGGCGGTGAAAACGACCGTCCGAGGCGAGCGGTCTGTCACGCAGAACTCCGTTGATAAGCATCATGGGCATGGCAGCCTCCGGCGTTAACAGGACATGCAGATACCTATTAGGCTTTCTATTTGATGATAATCGTGTGAATTTGAAACTTATAGGTGAGAAAAATTCGCCCAAAGGATCGCAAAACATGACTGAAATTAGCGCTATCCCCGTTTTTGTTGCTGTGGCGGACCATGGCGGGTTCGCAGCCGCCGCCCGGCATCTGGGTCTTACAAAATCAGCGGTCAGCAAGCGGATCGGCGTGCTGGAGGCCCATCTGGGAACGCAGCTCTTTCATCGGTCGACGCGGTCCATTTCCCTTACCGAGGCGGGCGAAATCTATCTGGCCCACGCGGCGCAGGCGCTTGACGCAGCGCAGGACGCCGAAGACGCAGTTGCGGCGTTGCAGGGGCAACCGGTTGGATTACTAAGGCTCAGTACACCCATGTCCTTTGGACAACTGCATGTTGCGCCTATGATTGCTGCATTCCTCAGGCAATATCCGGGGATCAGAATTGACCTGACGATGGATGACAAATTTGTCGATCTCGTCGAAGGGGGCATCGACGTGGCTTTACGCGCCGGAACGTTGCCGAACTCGGCCCTGATCGCACGCAAACTCGCCCCGATCCACAGCGTGATTGTCGCTGCGCCGGATTATCTTGCGCAGTCCGGAACGCCAGAGATACCCGAGGATCTTCTGTCACACACCTGCCTTCACTACGCCTATTCGCGCGACGCTTCGGAATGGCGCTTAGCCGGTCCCGCGGGCGACGTGCGCGTTCAGACATCCGGTGTTCTGCGCGTAAACAATAGTGAGGCCCTGTGCACCGCGCTGCTTGACGGGCTTGGCATAGGTCGCCTGCCGACCTTTATCGCCGGAGCCCACCTGTCTAGTGGCCGTCTGGTCAGGGTGCTGCCCGACTATCGTCTGCTTGAACAGGCGTTGTACGCCGTCTTTCCTGAACGAAAGCACATGCCAGCGAAAGTTCGCGCGTTTTTGGATTTCGTCGTGGAACGCATCGGGCACGACGCACCCTATTGGGATTTGGATGCAGGTCCGCTTTAGGGACAAGGGCCGATGATACTCTAACATTAAACCTGGACCGACCAAGAACACCCAAAGTGCGGGGCAGTCCGGCAATGTCTTCTTCGGGGAATGCTGTAGTGCAGAGTCGGATATTCTTGAACGGCTGGATTGGGCCGTACTTGCATCGCATAGCGACCCCGATCGCGAACGTACTGCACCGCATCCGAGTTCAGCCTCGAGCCCTTTCCACCATTTGGTTGACGAGTAATCTCGCAGACGATAGCCAGTGTTCTATGGTAAACACTACGATCATCGCAATGACTTGGTGGCTGGCCTCCTGACAGGGTGGCCCGATGACCAAACGTATTCCGAGGCCGCCGCATGGGCGGCCTTTTGTTTTCCGAGCTTCCCGATGCGCCGTATCCCGTTTCATGAGAAGACACAAATGAACAGACCAACCATTCTGACAGGTGACCGCACCACGGGACCGCTTCACATCGGGCACTATGCAGGCTCGCTTGCAAACCGGCTGCGCTATCAGGACAGCCATGAACAATTCCTGCTGCTGGCGGATACCCAAGCCCTGACCGACAACGCCCATGACCCGGAGAAGGTGCGGCGCAGCGTGATGGAGGTCGCGCTGGACTATTTGGCCGTGGGCATTGATCCCTGTCGCACCACCATCTGCCTGCAATCGCATCTTCCGGCGTTGGCCGAGTTGTCGATGCTCTACCTGAACTTCGTCACGGTCGCGCGGCTGGAACGGAACCCGACGATCAAGGACGAAATTCGCGTGCGCGGGTTCGGACGGGATATTCCCGCCGGATTTCTGTGTTATCCGGCGGCACAGGCGGCGGACATCACAGCCTTCAAGGCGACGGTCGTGCCGGTCGGCGAGGATCAGGCCCCGCTGATCGAACAAACGAATGAGATCGTGCGGCGCATCAACGCAACCTCAGGCCGCGCCGTGTTGCCCGAGGCGCGGGCGATCATCCCCAGGGCGGGCCGGTTGCCCGGTATCGACGGCAAGACCAAGATGTCGAAATCCGGTGGCAACGCCATTGCGCTGTCCGCGTCGTCCGAGGAGATCCGAAATGCTGTCAAGGCGATGTTCACCGATCCGAACCACCTGCGTCTCGAAGACCCGGGCTGCATCGAGGGCAATGTCGTCTTTACCTATCTCGACGCCTTCGATCAGGACCAGGACGGGCTTGCCGAGCTCAAGGCTCAGTATCAGAGAGGCGGGCTTGGCGATAGCAAAATCAAGGCGCGTCTGGAAGCTATCCTTCAGGAGCTCATCGCCCCAATTCGCGAGCGTAGGGCACAGCTCTCCGAGGACCGGGGATACGTCCTTGAGGTAATCAAAGAGGGCACGGAACGGGCGCGAGAGCGCACCGAGGCGACAAGGCGCGATGTGGTTAGTGCCTTGGGTCTGTTCCAGTTGTGGGTAACCTGAGGCGGGCGAACCGGATGAAGGTCCGTTTCGCCCGGATAGTGTTGAAAAAGTCCATTGATTGGTCGGTCTGTCGCTGATTCACTCGTTTTATGAGCGGAGGTGCGGCGATGATGGGACCGA
>NZ_JBQERN010000030.1:0-21215 GCF_056535105.1 Ruegeria sp. O5
TCTACCAAAGCATCGAAAAACAAATGGGACGAGAAAAACTCAATCAACTCCTCGACCTGCTCGAAGAACTACAAGCCGTCAAAGTCTGACCCCGCCTTGTAACGGCGAGGTCAGGGAAGATTTTAAAGGCTCGCCAAACCGGTATCCAGCGCCGACAGGATCTTGGACACATCGTCTGACGTGATGATAAGTGGTGGCGACAGAATAATGTTGTTACCCGACACCCGGACCATGACACCGTCATCATATGCAGCCTTCTGCACCTGCAACGGAAGATGCTTGGCAATCGGTGCTTTGGTGCTGCGATCCGAGACCAGTTCCAGCGCACACATCAGGCCCTCACCGCCGCGCACGTCGCCGACCACTTCGTACTTGTCGGCCAGCTTTTTCAGGCCGGTAAACAGTTCATCCCCACGAGCGGCGGCGTTCTCCCACACCCGCAGGCGGTTAATTTCCGCAAGTGCTGCCAAGGCTGCTGCCGCTCCGACCGGATGGCCGGAATAGGTGTAGCCCTGATCGACGGACGCTTTGCCAGTGGTGTCGCGTTCGAACACTTCGGCAACTTGACCGGAAATCATCGCAGCGCCGAATGGGAAATACCCGTTCGTAATAGCCTTGGCCGTCGTCATAATGTCCGGCTGCACACCCCAGTGCCGGGCTCCGCTTTCGCTGCCGGTGCGGCCAAAGGCTGTGATAATTTCATCCGAGATCAAAAGAACGCCGTGTTTCGAGCAGACCTCGCGCACCAACGGCATGAAGCTCTCGTGCGGTGGAATCACACCACCAGCACCCAAAACAGGTTCCATGATGAACGCTGCAACAGTATTTGCGCCCTGGAACGCAATCTCAGCTTCCAATGCTTTGACGCAAAGCTGTGCCAAACGCTCGGGATCGGTCTCGTCGAAGGGATTGCGATAAGTCCATGGTGCCGGGATGTGGAAACATCCAGGCATCATCGGTTCGTAGGCAGCACGGAACTTCTGGTTGCCGTTGACCGACGCTGCAGCGAAATGGGTCCCGTGGTACCCCTGTTTCAAGCTTATGAATTTGGTGCGCCCGTCCTCGC
Source organism: Ruegeria sp. O5 (assembly GCF_056535105.1). Taxonomy (NCBI): domain Bacteria; kingdom Pseudomonadati; phylum Pseudomonadota; class Alphaproteobacteria; order Rhodobacterales; family Roseobacteraceae; genus Ruegeria; species Ruegeria sp. O5. The sequence goes on from NZ_JBQERN010000030.1 coordinate 1,067, forward strand.
CGCGTACCTTGTGGTACTGTCGTGCCAATTTCAGTGCGATTTCAACCGAATCGGAGCCGCCCGAAGTAAAGAACGCGCGGGTCAATCCATCTGGCTCGAAGAATCGGGCCAGCTCGTATGACAATTCGATCGCCTTGTCGTTGCTGGTGCCACGGAAAGTTGAATAATAGGGCAAAGCGTTCAGCTGGTCGGCAATCGCCTGCTTCACTGGCTCGCAGGAATAACCCAGATTGACGTTCCACAACCCTCCCACGGCGTCGATGGCCTTGTGGCCGCCCACATCGATGATGCTAACCCCTTCGCCGCCGACCAAAATGGTCGGCGGGTTCTTTTGGCTGTCGGCTGGGTGCGCCATCGGATGCCAAAAATAGCGGGCGTTGTTTTCCTTAAGGAAGTTGGAATCCTTCATTTCAAAATTCTCCGGGAATTTCGTCCGACCGAACACTCGGTCGAAACTCAGTTGGAAAGTTTGCAGGAGCCTGGCCACCAAAGATTGCCGTAAGCTCTTGCGAAACTTGTTTCAGGGTATTCAGTAGGGGCGGCTGCAGGTCGCCTGCGGTTCTGATTTCAGGAACCGCGAATGAAACCGTTCCAAGCGCCAGTTGATCAATTCCGAAAACCGGGGCTGCAAAGCCATGAACACCGGTTTCGAAACTTCCGTTACTATAGGACCAACCGGTTTCCTTTACTTCGACGAGACGTTCTTGAATGAGTTCAAGGTTCGTTAGCGTAGAGGCAGTAATACGGGGCAAGTCGCGATTTTTGAGGCCTTCCAAAAGTGCAGGAGGGCCAAAACAAAGCATGCACAACCCTGAGGCTGTGGCGTTGAGCGGAAGGACTTCCGTGGGGTCTAGGCTAACTCGAACGCTGTGCTGAGTTGTCTCGACCACTAGTGCCGTTTGAAGAACATCATTTTCCAGAAGAGAAAGGTGCAGGCTTTCTCCTGCTTGTTGCATCGCGGCCTGCATTTTGAGGCGCGCTGCTTTGAGGCCGGGATTTGCAATCTCGCGTAACGCGGCAAGACGCAGTGCCGCCGGGCCAACCATATAGGATTTTGTTCCCTGATTCTGCTCAATCAATCCGAACTCTTCCAGTTCACGCAGATGCCGAAGAACAGTCGCCTTATTGACACCAGATAGCCGAGCCATCTGGGTCAGCCCAATTTCGGGCCGTGCGTTGGAAAACAACTCCAACAATCTCAAAGCATTAAGAGCAGTTCCCATAAGTTACTCCTCCTCCTTAAGAGAATACTTGACACAATGTAATTAACAACGCAACAATAAACATGACTTACAGGTTCATTATGTGAACCACCAATGGGAGGAGTCCATGAATAAAATTCTTACCGCTGCCGTAATGGCGATCTCTGCATCAGCTGCTTTCGCTGATTACCCAGAGAAACCTGTATCCTTCGTCGTTCCGTGGCCTCCGGGCGATCTGGAGGATGTATTGACACGTCTGATCGCAGATGAATTTCAGGAAATGTACGGCGTGCCGGCAGCAGTCGTGAACAAGCCTGGCGGTGGCGGTGGTCCGTTCCCGGGTGCTGTCGAAGTCGCGACTGCCCCAGCTGACGGCTATACTGTCGGGTCCTTTGTGACTGATGTGCCAATTGGCGGACCGGAAATCGGCATTCCCGAATTGTCGCCGAACCCATTCGAGCCAATCGCAATCTTCATGACCTATCCGTTTGTGATTGCCTCGGGCAAAAACGCACCCTTCTCGAACTGGGACGAGCTTGCAGCCTACGGCAAGGAAAACGATGTGGCCCTTGGGCATTTCGGGTCATTCCTGCCACCGACCCAGGTCACTTTTGCAGCGGCAATTAGCTCGGGTTTCGATTTCGCCAGCGAAGCAGCCTTCGACGCTCTGGATTGCAACACACTGGCCTCGGGTGATGTTGATGTCATCAACACAACTTTGCAGCTGATCCTGCCTTGCTTGGACAACGTCAATGTATTGGCGAGTATTGGCAACGAGCGTATTGCGTTGACTCCTGACACACCAACCGTCAGCGAATTGCACCCCGAACTGAACCTGGCACTGTGGAATGGCTTGTTCGTCCACAAGGATGTTCCTCAGGATGCGCGTGATAAGATTGCGGCTGCCGCACAAAAAGCACTTCAGTCGGAAAAGGCGCAGAACCTGATCGGTGAAACTGGTGTACTGATCTACTGGCAAAACGCGGATGAAGCGACGGCACAGATCGCCAAAGATGGTGATACCATCGGCAAAATCGCGACGATCATTGGTGAATAACATCTGAGTCCGCGCGGGCTCCGACCCGCGCGGCTTTGCCTAATGGCGAAGGAGAAACTGATGATTGCCAAGACATTGCAGGACATGTTCAAGCGATACCGCCGTCCTGGCGATATAGTTTTCGCGGTCGTGTTCCTTGCGTTTGCTGTCTTTTTGTTAATGCAGCTGGACGAGCAGACACAAATCGTCAAGCGAACCAAGTGGTTTGCGCAACCCAGTCTTTGGCCAATGATAGCCCTCTGGGCCATGGTGATTTTCGGATTTCTGCACTGGCTCAGTTCAGCAATGTCACAGCGGCGTCACGGACGGTGGACCGAAGTGGCATTCTGGTTGAGGTCGTTTGAATATGTTTTCTACTTCCTCGTTTACGTAAAAGCTGTTCCCTTGCTTGGGTATCTTCCCGCGACGGTAATATTTGCCGTGTTTTTGGCAATTCGCACCGGGTTTCGCGATGCTAAGGGTATCGGTTGTGCCGCATTGTTCGGCGTTTGTGTCACGGTCATCTTCAGGGCTTTCTTGCAGGTGAAAATCCCGGCCGGCGCTCTCTATGAGTATTTACCCGACACGGTTCGCGCGTTTGCGCTGACGTATCTTTGAGGTTTCGCTGATGGATGCTCTATTATCAGGTTTTTCGATACTTGCGCAGTGGCCGGTAATCGTTGCGCTTTTGATCGGGTCAATCGGAGGCGTGATTATTGGCGCTCTGCCAGGGGTGGGAGCGCCGGTGGCAATTGCCATTCTGTTACCCGCCACTTTCGCGTTTGAACCCATCGTTGGCCTGACCCTGCTGCTAGGCATCTATGGGTCCTCGATGTATGGCGGTGCAATCCCTGCCGTCCTGATCAATACACCGGGCACTGCAGTCAATGCCTTGACCACCTATGACGGCTATCCAATGACGAAGCGCGGCCAGGGTCATCGGGCGTTGTCACTGGCCTATTCGGCGTCATTTTTTGGAGGCATCTTTTCGATAATTTGCCTTATGCTCTTGTCTCCCGTCCTAGCACTCGTTGCCCCGCATTTTGGCAGCCGTGAGATTTTCCTAGCCGCGTTGCTTGGCATCATATTGGTAATTCTCGCTCATCGCGGCCAGATCTTTGCAGCGGGCATGCTGGCGGCATTTGGTCTGTTCTTGAACACTGTCGGGCTGGAGCCGGTCAAATACACCCGTCGTTTCACGTTCGAGCAAAGCTGGCTGGCTTCTGGGGTAGACCTGATTGTTGTTGTGCTGGGGCTGTTCGCAATCAGTCAGGCATTGCTTCTGTTGCTGGAAAAAAACCATGCACCGGGTGAAGCACATGTTGGCGGAAGCATCTTTGCGGGATTAAAAGAGCTGCTTGGTCTCAAGCGTATTGCAACCGTGTCATCCAGCATCGGCGTTTTCATGGGGATGGTGCCGGGCACCGGCGAGTTCACCTCGCAATTCCTATCGTACACATACGCCCAAAAAACCTCTAAAAATCCAGAAGCCTTTGGCGATGGTTCGCCCGAAGGGCTGGTGGCTTCTGAATCCGCAAACAATGCTGTTCCCGGAGCGGCGATGATCCCGCTGCTGGCGCTGGGCATTCCCGGCGAGGCACTGACGGCAATGATGTTGTCAGTCTTTTACGTGCACAATGTGATACCCGGGCCGCAGCTGTTCGAAAACCAGATGGATTTCGTCATGGCCCTCTATATGGCGTTGATCCTGCTGAACGTGATCGTTCTGGTGTTTTTGCTGTTCTCGACCAACTTGCTGCTCAAGATCATTCAGATTCCAACTCGTTTTCTGGGCATCATGATCCTGATCCTGGCGTTTGTCGGCGTATACAGCCTGCGCAACTCGATCACCGACTGTGCATTGGCCGCGGCATTTGGAGTGTTCGGTCTGATCCTCAAACGGCTGGACTTGCCGATCGTTCCGATCATCCTCGGCATGGTTTTGGGCGGCATTATGGAGGTCAAGCTCCGCAGCGCCATGGCTCGGGTTAATTCACCGCTGGATTTTGTTGATAGACCGATTGCCGCCATCTTGTTCGGTATGATTGTTCTGATCCTCATTCTGCACTTTCGGGCTCTGTACTTCGAGTTCAGAAACAAGCTGCGACCAGAACCAAACGCCGAACCCGTCGATGCAGATCACCCAAATCAACAAGGTTGAGAATATCCATGGATCAGTCCCTAATCGACGCGCTGCGAATGCAGCAAGTCGCCCCGCGCGGCCATTTCATTAACGGCAATTTCACTGGCGGTGAAACGGGTGCACAGGTTGAAGTGTTGTCCCCCATCGACGGCCGACCTCTGACTAGGATCGCCGATGGCAGCGCGGCGGACATTGAAGCTGCCGTCCTGGCCGCTCGGGTTGCTTTCGAGGACGGGCGATGGTCCGAAATGGCACCGTCAGGACGCAAGAAAGTGTTGCTGAGGTTGGCGGATCTGATCGAAGAGCGTGCGCTGGACATCTCTGTTCTGGGGGTGCGCGACAATGGCACCGAGATCAGCATGGCCTATAAAGCCGAGGCGCTTTCGGCGGCGGCGACATTTCGGTACTATGCCGAAGCAATCGACAAGATTTATGGCCAGATCGCGCCAACCAGTCACGATATTCTTGGCCTCGTACACCATGCCCCGGTCGGCGTGGTGGGTGCAATCGTACCGTGGAATTTTCCGCTGATGATCGGCAGCTGGAAAATTGCTCCGGCCCTTGCGGCAGGCAATTCCGTAGTATTGAAACCCGCAGAAAGCGCTTCGCTCAGCCTTTTGAAGATTGCTGAACTGGCTGCTGAAGCCGGGGTTCCGGATGGCGTGTTCAACGTCGTGACAGGGCGCGGCTCGGTTGTGGGCGAGGCACTGGCACTGTCGATGGATGTAGACATTATGGTGTTCACTGGGTCAGGTGCGACGGGTCGTCGGTTGCTGGAGTATTCAGCTCGTTCCAATCTGAAGCGCTGCTACCTTGAGTTGGGCGGTAAGTCAGCCAACATCGTCTTCAACGACGCCCCGGATCTGGCCGAGGCCGCCAAAGTGTCCGCAGCGGGAATCTTCCGCAACTCCGGTCAAGTCTGCGTTGCTGGCTCTCGCCTTCTTGTTCAGGAAGATATCTACCAGGATTTCGTGGCCGAAGTCTCGCGCCATGCTGAAAACTTTCGCGTCGGCGATCCGCTGGACCTGAACAGCCAGATTGGTGCCGTTCACAGCCTGCCGGAACTTGAGGCCAATCTGGATTTTGTTGCCAAAGCCGAGGCGGAAGGGGCAGAGCGGCGCACCGGTGGTAATCGCATCCTGATGGAGAGTGGCGGCTATTATATGTCTCCGACCGTAATGGCCGGGGTAAAAGAGACGGACCACTTGTTTCAGAACGAAGTCTTTGGCCCCGTTCTGGCGGTGACCCCCTTCAAAAACGAAGAAGACGCGATCCGGTTGGCGAACGCCACCGTGTATGGCCTGGCTGGCGGTGTCTGGACATCTAACCTTGGCCGCGCCCACCGTATGGTGGCTGGTATCCGCACAGGCGTCGTGCATGTGAACACCTATGGCGGTGCTGATCTGACCGTACCGCTTGGAGGAGTGCGCCAGTCCGGCAATGGGCACGACAAGTCTTTGCACGCGCTTGAGAAATACTTCGACCTGAAAACGGCCTGGATCAAGCTCTGAATGGCGGCGGAACGAAGGAGGAGCTTATGACTATGAAAACGATCCTGCTGATCGGCACCTATGACACGAAAGAAGCCGAGATGCGTTTCATTGAAAACGCAATTCGCGCACAGGGCGCTGATGTACTGACAATGGATGTCTCAGTGCTGGGTGATCCCAAGACGCCAACAGACATCTCAAAGCACGACGTCGCTTCTGCCGGTGGCATGACCATTGATGAAGTCATCGCACAGGGGGATGAAAATAAAGCTTTTCGGGTTATGTCCGCGGGTGCCGCAAAAGTGGTTGCCCAGGCCTATGCCGATGGCCGCTTTGACGGGATGCTGGCCACCGGCGGTACCATGGGCACCGATCTGGCGCTGGACTGTGCACAAGCGCTGCCGATGGGTGTGCCAAAATACATTGTGTCCACTGTCAGCTTTTCTCCTCTGATCCCTCCGCATCGTCTGGCGCCGGATATTCAGATGATCCTGTGGGCCGGCGGGCTCTATGGTATGAACTCGATTTGCCAGTCTTCACTCAGCCAGGCAGCCGGGGCAGTTGTTGGCGCGACCAAGGCCGCTATTGCACCGGACCGCAGCAAGCCATTGATAGGAATGACCAGTCTTGGCTCGTCTTGTCTGCGCTACATGAAGACGTTGAAACCGGCGTTGGAGGAACGCGGTTTTGAGGTGGCGGTTTTCCACTCTACCGGCATGGGTGGCATGGCATTTGAAAAGCTGGCTGGCGAGGGTGCGTTTGCCTGCGTGATGGATTTCTGCATGCAGGAATTCGGAAATTTTATGGCGGGCTCTGTCGTGTCCAGCGGCGAGGAGCGTGTAACCAGTGCAGGTCGCGTAGGCACACCGCAGATGATCGCGCCCGGAGCGTTGGACCTGTTGGATTTCGCGGGCTGGCAGGACATCCCCGACCAATATTCAGATCGTCCGTTTCACGTGCATAACCGACTGATCAAGAGTTCCGTCTTCAATGGGGATGAACGCCGCGCTTGGATCCGTGAACTGGCCAACCGAATGCAAGCCGCAACCGGGCCAGTTCACTTTTTCTTGCCTGTTCAGGGGGTTGAAGCATGGGACAGGGAAGGTGAGGCGGCGCATGATCCTGAAGCACTGGCAGATATGGTGGATGAGGCACGCAAGGTTATACCGGGTCGTGTGCCGATGACGGAACTTGACGCTCATATCAACGACCACACGTTCAGCGAAGCGGTCCTCGTGCAATTTGATGCCTGGGTCGAGCAGGGTGTGATCAGCAAAAATCGCTGACCTTCGTCATTCCAACAAATGCATTTTGCCTTCCGACGCCGTGGCGCCGCCTCGAGGGATACCTGCGAAAGTTGCATACCATAACAGGAAAAAGATCAGCTTATTGCCGACAAGACAAAGCTGCTTGGACCCAATGTATCATCCCTCTAAGGCGACCCGGTCCATTTTGTTAGGGGTGAAGGAGTATCCTGCCAGGTATCGCGACACTGGGGAAATCAAAGACGAATGGCCATCCGGTGGGTGGTGTTGTTACACGAGCAGAATTCTTTGTTACTTTTCTTAAGTGCTATCGCTATTTCAATACGTTTAATAGCAACCCCGTTTTCTGTGCTGCAGCGATGGCGGTATTGGAAGAGATCAAAGACAGCAATTGCTGGAGAGCGCGAAAAATGTGGGATTGCATGCTCGCAAATGAATGGAAGCGCTGGCTCAGAAACGTGCCGTTATTGGAAACGCACGCGGATTCAGTCTGATCTTCGGTGCAGAAATTGCTTTAGACCGCGACGGCAAGGAACAAGGATATCGGCTTTCGCATAACTGGACGAGTAATACGAGAAAAGCGATCATTCTGATGGACACGTCTCCGGTTTGATTGGACCAGACAGTGACTATCGGAGCGGAACGCTCGAATTGATCGTGTCACTATGAACTGTTGGTTCACTATTTATGGGCTACGGTACAAAAACGGTAACGTCCCTAATACCTTTACACCCGCACACCACCAAAAGGACACGCGTAAGCAGAATAGCAAAGCCAAATTGATATGCCGGGTGTGATCCTGAAAAAACAGAGCGTCACATACATCCTTCCGACACTTCACTCTTCGGTAAGGTGTTTCCTGACAGTTGGATCAATCTTGGTACTATGGGTTGAGTAGATACCACAGGCGGCAATGGCCTCACGCGCGGTTACCCGCTCGTGCAGGCGCTTCCAGATTGTTTTGGCGGCGTAGGGATGCGGGTAAGGGCGCCAAGCAACACCCATCGTCATTCCCCGCAGATACTTTAGTTGCTGGCGGTGCGCTGAATATAAGATGGTATTGGCAACGCTGCCTTCGCGCATCAACTCATGTTCGGTTACAAATATCCTGTTTCCCCGCATTGTCACCAAACCAACGTAACGAGAAATCTGGTGCATGCTTTTGTCTTGTGATGTGGCAATTTCGCGGGACCGGATTGTGAAAAGCCCATCAACTTCCTGAATACGGATTAACGAACAAAATATCTTCCCTTCCCAGGAAGGTGTGCAGAAAAACGAGTGATAGAAACCAACATAGCGCCTGAGGTTTTTGTGTTGGCCCCGAAAAGGATCCAGAAACGCGTCTGCGGGCGTTTTTCCGGTTGGTGGTAAGACATCCTTTAGCATTTGCTCAAAGCGAGCAGTTTCAGCGAACAGTTCGGCTTCTGTCAGGCCGAAATGGCGCGCGATCCGACGCATGTTGTGGGCCGAAGGCAGGCTGGAGCCATTCAGATACCGATTGAATTGCTGCCGGTTGACGCCAATATCCCGACAAATCTTTGAAATATTGCCGTGTTCTGCGCATAGCGACTTCAGGTTGGCAGAAAAATACTGGGACATGGAAAAACCTTTCGCTATTTGACGCTATTTCGCTGCAAATAGCATCACTTCGCATAAGATTGCACAATTTGTTTTTTCTGCAAATTGTTTTCTTCTTCGGCATCAGCTCGCAAAAACAAGCTCTCGGATGCCAGTTAAAACCGTCGAAAACACATGGATCACACTCTCCGACGGGCGGAGGCTTGCTGCTCGACTCTGGTTACCCGAAACCGGTCCAGCTCCGGCCATTCTGGAATACCTGCCTTACCGCAAACGCGACGGCACAGCGCCCAGAGATGAAACAACACATAAGGTATTTGCCGAGGCTGACTATGCCTGCGTTCGGGTCGATATAGCGGGTACGGGCGACAGCGAAGGGCAATTCGACGATGAATACTCGGAACAGGAACTGAGTGATGGTGAAGAAGTCATCGCATGGATCGCAGCGCAGGATTGGTGCGACGGTCACGTTGGGATGATCGGAATATCTTGGGGTGGGTTTAATGGTTTGCAACTGGCTTTCCGGCAACCGCCTGCGTTGAAGGCTGTCGTCAGCGTCGCCTCGACCGTGGATCGCTATGCAGATGACATCCATTTCATGGGTGGTTGCCTGCTGAGCGACAACATGAACTGGGGTAGTCAGATGTTCGCTTATCTGACCAGACCCGCAGATCCGGCCTTACGCGCAGACTGGCGAGAGGACTGGCTGACGCGGCTGCAAAACGTTCCATTTTCAGCCGCCGATTGGCTGCGTCATCAGACACGGGACACATACTGGAAGCACGGCTCGGTTTGCGAAGATTGGTCTGCCATCCAAACCCCGGTTTTGGCCATAACCGGCTGGGCAGATGCGTATGTAAATGCCCCGCCTGCTTTGGCAGCCAACCTGACATCGCCCACCAAGGCCGTCATCGGGCCATGGGAGCATCGATACGCGCATATCTCGAAAATTGATCCTGCGGATTTCCATTCCGAAGTCATCGGCTGGTTTGATCGCTGGTTGAAAGAACAGGAAAACGGCGCAGAAGATTTGCCTGCGTACCGGACATACATGCAGGAGCATTTCAACCCGACACCGAAAAACAGCCCTCGGCAAGGTCGCTGGATAGCTGAAGGTCGCTGGCCATCGCCGCACATACATGAACAAATCTGGCATCTGGCACCGGGCGAGTTTTCCCCTACCCCAGCCCAAGGTTCCGCAGCCATTTCGTCGCCCTGCCATTTGGGCATGCAAAGCGGGTATTTTTGTGCAGGTATGCGGATCGATAACGAGCTGCCCGACGACCAGGCAAGCGACGATGCATTGTCGCTGTGCTTTGACAGCGCGCCATTGCGTGCGCCGCTGGAATTGTTGGGGCGCGCAAGACTGAAGTTTCGGTTTTCAGTAGACAAGCCTGTCGCTCAGATTATTGCGCGCCTATGCGATGTATCACCCGAGGGTATTTCACAGCGCATCAGCTACCGGTCGTTGAACTTATGCCATTTCCGCGATCACGAGACACCTGAATTCTTACAACCCGGCGAGGAATATGAGGCCGAGGTTGCCCTAAACGAATGTGCGCATCGACTGCGTGAGGGTCATGTGTTGCGGCTGGCCCTGTCGACGTCCTACTGGCCAATCATCTGGCCATCGCCAAACCAGGCACAGGTGACATTGCATTTGCAGGACTGCGCCCTGCATTTGCCGGTGCGCGAAGTATCGCGTGAAATCCAAGCTTCCGAACCCGGTCCGGCGCCGAAGTTTCCGGTTCTTGCAGCCGATCAATTGCGGACACCTGCGTCGCATTCCGAACGTAAAGAAACAGAAGACGGCCGGATCGTGCTTGAGACGTTTGACGACTATGGTAAATCACGCGATCCCTATCACGGCCTGATTGTCGGCAGTGATGTGCGCATGCATTACGGCATTAACCCGGATGACCCGGCCACTGCCCGGTTTGAGACGGCCTGGAATTTCACATTCGAACGGGCGGAGTGGCAGGTCGCCATCTCGACCGAGTGCCGCATGAGTTGCGACACGCAGAATTTCTACCTCTACCGCAAACTTCGCGCCACCGAAGGTGCCGATGAAACCGAAGTCCTGACAAAGGAATGGTCGGAAACCATTCCACGCGGATTTCTCTGACTTAATCCTAGGGAGGATACTATGAAGATAGAATGGACAAAGGCCAATGTTGGTCGTCGCGGGTTCCTGAAAGGCGCAACCGCGCTTGGAGCGACCTCGGCGCTTCCGATGGGGTGGGCAAATCGCGTATTTGCAGCAGACGACGGTGTTCTGCGGGTACGGGCCTATGGCGATGCACAGAATATGGATCCGGCCCACTCGGTTGGAGTCGTGGAAGAAGAGGTACATGCCTCGATCTACAACAAGCTGATCCAGTATAAGCCAGGCGAGGAATGGGGCTGGCAGCTCGACGCGGCAACGATGATCGAGCAGGTTGACCCCACCCATATCAAGTTTGCATTGCGTGACGATATCGGCTTCACCAACGGCTTTGGCGCCATGACCGCCGAGGACGTCAAGTTCAGCATGGAACGGATCGTGGATGACGCGACCGACAGCCCAAACAAACCCGACCTGGGACCGTTCAGCCATGTTGAAGTGACCGGTGAACGCGAAGGGACGATTGTGTTGAACAAACCCTTCGCACCGATTTGGTCCATTTCCCTGCCTTACATCACCGGAAACATTGTTTCGAAAGCAGCGGTCGAAGCAGCCGGTGGCCGGATCGGTGCTGATCCGGTGGCAGAGTCCGGCCCATATCTGCGGGACAGCTGGTCGCCCAAGGAAAAAACGGTTCTTAAGCGCAACCCTGACTGGAAAGGCGATGCTCCGACCTGGGACACAATCGAGATCTATCCGATCGACGACGAAAACACCGCCGAGATCGCGTTTGAAGCGGGCGAACTGGACGTAACTCGCGTGTCGCTGGGTTCAGTCGAACGTTATCGCGCTGGTGTTCCCAATGGGGGATCGCTGGTTGAGAAACCCTCGCTTTACTATGTCTGGATGGGAATGAATGTTGAACATCCAAAGCTGCAAAATCAGAAGCTGCGGCAGGCGATTCAACATGCCATAGATGTCCCCAGCATTCTGGAGGCTGCCTATTTTGGTGCAGCCGAGCCGGCAACCGGGATCATTGCTCCGGGTCTGGCAGGGCATCGGCCGTCTTCGCTGGTGCCACCTGAGGCAAATTTCGAAAAAGCGGCGCAACTACTTGCGGAATCGGGTGAAACCAACGTCACTCTGACCCTCGACACGCTAAACAAGACAACGTTCACGACAACTGCACAGATCATTCAGGCGACGCTGGCGCAAATCGGTATCACAGTTGAGGTGAATGTTCTGGAATCCGGTGCGTTCTGGGCGTCTGGCGACAACGAAAACCTGCAACTTGTTCTGAACCGCTATTCGATGACGCCGGACCCGTATTATGCGACGTCGTGGTTTACGCCCGAGCAAATTGGCAAGTGGAACTGGGAACGCTTTAACAGCGCAGAGTTCAACGAAATCCACGAAGCTGCGGCTGGGGAAACAGATATCGCAAAGCGGGCTGAAATGTACCAGCGTGCGCAGGACTTGATGGAAGAAAGCGGTGCCTATCGCTTCATCACACACGAGGCAACACCGGTCATTCACAGCGCAGGTGTCATTCCTGCATTGCGCCCGGACGGGCTGTCGCTGCTGCGTTACTTTGGCAAGTCGACCTGACCTCCCCAGGTCGACAGGGAGCGGCGGGCGCTGACACTCGCCGCTCCATAACCAACGCCATCCAGCCACAAGGAGCCAGTTGGCTATGCTAAACTTCGCAACCCGTCGCTTCGGGCTATCGCTGCTCATCCTTTTCGTAGCGGTCACCGTCATGTTCCTGATGATCCGCGCTGTACCAGGCGATCCGGTCCAGATCATGCTGGGTCCGCGCGCCACACCCGAGCTTCAGGCCCAACTCACCGCCGCACTTGGTCTTGATCAACCGATCTGGAAACAGCTGCTGATCTTTTACTCGAACCTTTTGCAGGGTGACCTTGGCACCGATGTTTTCTCGGGTCGGTCTGTGACTGAGATTGTGTTTCAGCAATTGCCGTTCACTCTGGAGCTGATTTTTGCATCAATCCTGTGGTCCGCAAGTCTTGGTATCGCACTTGGCGCTTATGCGGCTGCGCATCCAAACACGATGATCGACCGGATCGCCGCCGCAATTTCCGTCAGTTTTGTTGCCGCTCCGGCCTTTGTTGTTGCGCTTTTGGCTTTGTTGGTTTTCGCCGTTAATTTGCAATGGTTTCCCGCCATTGGGGCAGGAGAGGGGTTCTGGGACCGCCTTGACCATCTGGTTCTGCCAGCATTCGCCATAGGGCTCAGCTGGGTAGGATATATCGCACGGCTGGTACGGGCGTCGATGCTCGAGGTCATGGGTGAAAGCCATGTGCGTACCGCCCGGGCCTTTGGTATCGCGGAACGTCGCGTGGTCATGGTTTACGCATTGCGTATCGCAATTCTACCCGTGGTCACCGTGATCGGGGTCGGGATGGGCTTTCTGCTCAGCTCAGCCGTTTTTGCCGAAATCGTTTTTGCCCGACCAGGCTTGGGTAAGCTGGTCATCGACAGCATCACGACCCGAAACTATCCGATTGTGATGGGTTCGGTCCTTGTATCAACGGCACTGTTCGTTGTGTCGACCGCCTTGGCCGATCTGATCAACGCGCTACTCGATCCACGCGCACGCACGGCTCATTAGGGAGGCGGAGTGATGGTAAAATCTCGTTCCGAACTTGGCCAGATCATAGTCGGGGTTGCCCGCGACCCGCTTGGGTTAATGGGTTTGATAATCGTTGGGACCATCGTGTTCTGCGCGATATTTTCTGCCTGGATTGTGCCTTACGATCCCATTGCCATGGATATCAAATCCCGCCTGCAAGGGCCGTCCGCGGCGCATCTGTTGGGCACGGATCAGCTGGGTCGCGATACGTTTTCGCGGGTGATTGCTGGGGGGCAGGTTGCGCTTAAAGTGGCGCTGCCAGCTGTTTTCGGCGCGATGGCGATTGGCCTGACTTTGGGCATGATAGCCGGGTACGGACCAAAATGGCTCGACAACCTGCTGATGCTGTTTTTCGATACCATCCGGTCCTTTCCGACGGTGATGTTTGCACTGGCTGTTGTGGCCCTTGTCGGGCCCAGCTTGCAGACAGTTGTATTCGTGGTCATGGCGACCTCAATCCCGACATATGGGCGCGTGGCGCGAACCCAGACCCTGACGCTTCGCAATTCTGAGTTCATTCTGGCAGAGCGGTCAATGGGGGCCAGCATGACACGTATTCTGGGTGTGCACATGCTACCCAATATCATCGGGGTTCTGGCTGTTTTGGCAGCCATGGATATACCCACCGTCATCGCGCTGGAGGCCGGGCTGTCGTTTTTGGGGTTGGGTGTGAAACCCCCGACACCCAGCTGGGGAGCCTTGCTCAAGGATGGCTATTCCCTGATCCGCCAAACACCGTGGCTGGTGGTGGGCGGGGGCCTGCCGATCATTCTGGCAACACTTGGATTCACTTTCCTGGGCGAAAGCCTACGTGATGTGGTCGACCCGAAATTGAGGAAACAGCGATGACCGATACACTGCTGGAAATCGACCGCCTGAGTGTTGACTACGAAACGGGCCGTGGCGACCTTAAGGCTCTGAGGGACATCACATTCAACGTCAACAAGGGTGAAATTGTTGGTATAGTCGGGGAATCCGGATGCGGCAAATCCACCCTGATCTCATCCATCCTGCGCCTGACCGCCCCCAATACGCGGTTCCGTCAAGGTGAGGTTCGTTTCAAAGGGCAGGACCTGTTGAAGGCTTCCGAGCGTCAGATGCGCGACCTGCGCGGTGCAGACATATCCATTGTCTTCCAGGATCCGATGCAAACGCACAATCCGGTTCTGACCATCGGGCAGCAGATGCTGGACATTCAGCATCGCTCAAAGCAGTCAAAGGCGGATAAATTGACCCACGCAGCCAAGATGCTGGGTGCTGTCGGCATCCCCGATCCCGAAGCGCGCCTAAAGCAGTATCCGCATGAGTTCTCAGGTGGGATGCGCCAGCGGATCGCCATAGCAATGGCGTTGATGTCCGAGCCGGATCTCCTGATCGCGGATGAGCCAACCACTGCATTGGACGCCACTCTTGAGGTACAGATCATCGAGCGCCTACAAGAATTACAGCGCGAGTTTCATTGTGCCATTCTGTTTATTTCGCACCATCTGGGCGTGATCGCGGAACTCTGCGACCGGGTGGTGGTGATGTATGCAGGAGCCGTTGTCGAAAGCGGCGATGTGCGTGAGATTTTCCACAACCCTAAACACCCCTATACACGTCGTCTGATCGAATGTGATCCCGGCCACATCAAAGAACGCGCCCGCGTTTTACCCACCATCCCCGGTGAAGTGCCTGATCTGGCCAACCTGCCCGGGGGGTGCATCTTTCGGGACCGTTGCGATCAGGCCATGGCGCGCTGCGCGACCGATGTGCCGCCACTGGATCAACTGAAAGAAGGCCACCACGCCGCATGCTGGCTGAACCACGAGGAGGTCGCAACATGAGCTTGCTGAATGTCGTGGATCTTAAAACCAGTTATGGACCGGTCAATGTTCTGGCGGGTGTCAGCTTTACCGTAGAACCTGGCGAAACTTACGCTCTGGTTGGTGAAAGCGGATCGGGTAAGACGACGGTAATCCGCGCGATTGCGGGTCTTGCGCCTGCACAGGACGGTTCGGTCACATTCGAAGGTCGGGAAATTCGGGGCGCGCCGGAAAGCGTCATGCGCCCGCTGCGTAAAGACATGGCGATGATGTTTCAGGACCCGGTCGGTAGCCTGTCGCCCCGCCTGACAATCCGCAGCCTGATCACCGAACCCTATCGCATTCAGGGTATGAAAGATCGCGATCTGGATGCCGAGGCCAAGCGCCTATTGGAAATGGTGAACCTGCCCGCGCATTTTGCCGATCGCTATCCCTATCAGCTGTCAGGAGGTCAGGCCCGGCGCGTGGGCGTCGCGCGCGCCCTGGCGCTGGAACCCAAGCTGATCCTTGCGGATGAGCCGACTGCCGGTCTCGATGTCTCGGTCCAGGGTGAGTTGCTGAACCTGCTCAACGATCTGCGCGAAAGGCTGGGGCTGGCGATGGTCATCATCACGCACAACCTCAGCGTCGTGCGCCACGTGGCCGACAGAATGGGCATCATGTATCTGGGCCGTTTGGTCGAGGAGGGCACAACCGAGACGATTTTCAACGATCCGCGCCATCCCTACACCCGCTGCCTTCTGAGCGCCAACCCCGAGCCGGACCCGGATGCGCGACTGGAACGGATCGCTCTCAAAGGGGAACCTCCCAGCCTGCTGAAGCGACCATCTGGCTGTGAGTTTCGCGAGCGTTGCCCCTTTGCCAGAGACATTTGCACCCAAACCCCGGAATGG
This sequence comes from Ruegeria sp. O5, assembly GCF_056535105.1. Classification (NCBI taxonomy): domain Bacteria; kingdom Pseudomonadati; phylum Pseudomonadota; class Alphaproteobacteria; order Rhodobacterales; family Roseobacteraceae; genus Ruegeria; species Ruegeria sp. O5. Next base: position 17,236 of record NZ_JBQERN010000030.1, read on the forward strand.
GAAGTAAAGGGCGGCCATGGGCTGCGTTGTCTGGCCCCGCTGTCGTAACTAGGAAATCCAATGCCAAGCAAACTCTACTTCAACGGCACCATCCTGACTATGGATGCGCAGAACTCTTCACCAGAGGCGGTGCTGACTGACGGCAACAGAATTCAGGCAGTGGGGGCCGAGGCTGAGTTGCGCGCCCGCATGCCTTCGGATGCGCACGAGCATGATCTGAAGGGTCGTACCCTGATGCCCGCCTTTATCGACCCACACGGGCACTTTCCCGATCCCGGCTTTGTCAAGCTGTTCCGTGTCGATCTGTCTTCGCCGCCTTTAGGGGATTGCAGAGACATGTCACAGGCGTTGAACAGGCTTCACGAAAAGGCGAGTGCAACACCCGAGGGTGAATGGGTCATGGGGGTGTCCTTTGACAATACGTCCATTCTGGAAGGTCGAATGCCCACACGGGCCGAACTGGACGGTGTGTCACAACGCCATCCAATCTGGGTCATTCATGCGTCGGGTCATAATGGCGTGGCAAATTCTCTCGCGCTGGAAAGACGCGGGATAACCCGTGAAACTCCTGATCCAGAGGGGGGCCGTTATGGCCGCGATCCGGAAGCCGGAGCGCTGACCGGATTGATGGAAGGGCTGTCGGCCATGGGTGAAATGGGCGATACTGATTTCCTGATTGACCGCGACCGGTTTTGGCGGGGTTTTGACGCCTGCCGCAGCGAATACCTGGCCCATGGTGTGACCTATGCCCAAAACGCCTGGGCATCGCAGCCCATGCTGGACCACTTCGCAAGCCTGCCTGCGGATCAGGATCCGGGAATTGACATCGAGCTTTTGCCCGTCGGAGATCTGGAGCCAGAGTTATCTTCGCGTTGGATTGGAACGAGCTGGCCGGGCAACCCGCATTTTTCGCTGGGTCCGCGCAAACTGTTTACAGACGGGGCCTTTCAGTTACAGACCGCGTATTTGTCTGCTCCATATTTCAAACCTGCCAGCCCTGATAATCCTTGTGGAATGACCTATTCCTCGCAAGAGCAGTTGGTTGCGGATGTAGAAAAGCTCCACAGTCAGGGCTTGCAGATTCACTGCCACTGTAATGGCGATGCCGGTGCCGAGATGTTCATAGATGCGGTGGAAAAGGCGCTTGTTGCACACCCGCGCCAGGATCATCGACACACCATTATCCATGGCCAGGTTCTGAGGGATGACCAATTGGAGCGTATGGCCCGGCTTGGTCTGACCGTCAGCTTCTTTCCCGCCCATGTCTTCTTTTGGGGGGATCGTCATTACGATACTTTCCTGGGACCCGAGCGAGCCGAACGGATATCGCCAGCGGCGTCAGCCGAACGGTATGGCGTGCGATACACGATCCACAACGACGCCTCGGTCACACCGACGCGTCCAATCCATCTTGCCCATTGCGCGGTGAACCGAAAATCCGCTTCTGGCCGTGTGCTTGGCGAGGATCAGAAGATCAGCGTTATTTCAGCCCTGCGGGCCCAAACCATCGAAGCCGCGTGGCAGGTGTTCAAGGAAGATCAACGCGGATCCATAGAAACGGGTAAAATTGCAGATTTTGTTGTTCTTTCGCGCAATCCACTGCACGACCCGGACCGATTGTCAGACACTGTCGTGCTTGAAACCATCCGCTATGGCGAAAGGGTTTTTTCCGCTGTGTGTACTGAACAAGAGTTTGAGCACGCATAATGGCGACCAAGCGTATTGTGATCGCGGGGTTTCAACATGAAACCAACTGTTTCGGTGTAACGAAAGCTGGGATGCCTGAGTTTGAGATGACGGATTCCTGGCCGGGAATGCTGCATGGTTCACAGGTTGTTCTGGAAACCGAAGGCATGAACCTTCCGATCGCGGGTTTCACCGCCGCGGCACAGGCAGCGGGATTTGATGTCATTCCCGTTTTGTGGTGCTCTGCCGAACCGTCCGCCCATGTCACCGATCATGCATTCGAAACGATCTGCGGGATGCTGTTGGACGGAATATGGGGCGCAGGCCAGATTGACGGTGTCTATCTTGATCTGCACGGAGCTATGGTCTCCGAAAGCCTTGCTGACGGTGAAGGAGAGCTTTTGCGTCGCGTTCGTGAAACTGTGGGTCCAGACGTTCCAGTGGTTGCAAGTTTGGACCTTCACGCCAACATTTCCACCGAAATGGTCGAACACTCAGATTACCTGTCGATTTTTCGCACTTACCCACATTTGGATATGGCGGAAGCGGGTGCACGATGCGTTCCAGTCTTGCGTCGCCTGCTGGCGGGTGAAACCCTATACAAAACGTTCCAACCGGTGCCTTACCTGATCCCCCTGCATGCGCAACACACGGGTTCTGCGCCGATCAGTGATATCTATCAATTGCCTGTCAGGTTTGAACAGCAAGGCATTCTGGCAGAGATCGCTCTTGGTTTTACGGCGGCGGATTTTCCTGACACCGGACCATCCTGCCTTGCTTATGCCTTGACTGCTGAAAAAGCGGCTGCCGCTGCCAAAGAGATTGTCAGCATGTTCCTGTCCCGTGAGGCCAATCTTGAATGTAAGATGTTGTCTTTGGAAGAGGCCGTTTCTACATGTCGTCAAAGGCGCGAAAAACCCATCGTTCTAGCCGATGTTCAGGACAATCCGGGCGCAGGCGGAACGTCAGATACAACGGGGCTGCTGGCCGCTTTGATTGAGGGCGGGGTAAAAAACGTTCTGATGGGTCTGTTCCATGATCCGGAAAGTGCCATTCAGGCCCATGCGGCAGGGGAGGGCGCACGGATCATTTTGGCTATCGGCGCAAAGTCGAACCTGGCCGGACATGTTCCATTCAGGGCAGAGTTTGAAGTGCTTTCCTTAAGTGATGGCACATGCCGCTATACCGGTGAAATGTATGGCGGCGGAACAGCTACGCTTGGCAAGACAGCTGCGCTTCGCTTGGTTGGACACGACGCCGAGATCGACCTTGTCGTCACAAGCATACGAAACCAATGCCTGGATCGCGCACATTTCACACATATCGGGTTAAACCCTCTGAGTTATTCGGTGATCTGCGTCAAAAGCACAGCGCATTTCCGGGCGGATTTCGAACCAATTGCAAGCCATGTATATGCGGTCGCTGCGCCTGGGGTTTTCCTCTGCGACCTTGGAAAGGTCCCTTATTCTTGTATCAACAGAAGGTTGGCCAACTGTCGCCATACCTCCTTTGACGTGACGTGAAACGAAAGTTTGTTGACGTGCGATACGCCCCAATGGATTCAAATATCTCAACCCCGAAGAGTCAGCCTTGAGCCGTCCACATAAACCTGACCCCAATTGGATCTTGAATACGATTCCCTGAGGCCAGTTGACCCAAGTCTTTCTCAGAGCCTGTTACAACGCAAAGGCAACTTGCACGTCACTGAATCGTTTCTTCGGCATAGATACACTTCTTTCGCACCAGAAATGTATCCGAGGCAATCGCAGCGCGATCAGCATCTCCTACAGAGCGGGGTCAACATTACCAAAAGAAGCTGTCATCCTCCATCAAGGATGCAATTGTCAGGTTGGCATCCTCTTCTGACACATTGTCTGTGGCTTCATGCCACACAGCTTCCAGGATGGTTGTCGAAGGCCCGTAAATGTTGTTTTTCACGCAAGAGACAACCAATCCATAGATATCTTCCTCATTCTGGAAGGTGGGCAAGTCTGGCACGAATTCCAGATAGTCGACATCTTCGTCCCATTCGGAGGCACCGGACTCCTCGGCCACCGTCACGGTATTGTTTTCGGGTGCCAACAAAGCGCTCAGTTTTGGTTGAGCAGGACCGATGGTCCCATTTCCATCAATATCGTGACTGTAGAAGATTTCGACATCCACAACATTGGCGATGCTAACACCGCCTTGGTATTGCCCCGAAGCATCCGTGGTCCATTCAGCATATGACCCGTTCGCATTTTGCCACAGCACCTTGTAGCCACCGCCCGAAGCTTCGGCCTGAAGCGCCTGCC
>NZ_JBQERN010000031.1:0-20678 GCF_056535105.1 Ruegeria sp. O5
CAATCTCTTCGGGCTTCGGTCGCTTGTTTGCCATTCGTGGTCCTCCGTTTCCTAAACATAGCGGTGGACCAGTTCAGTTGGGGAGGCTCAGCACCGTTTGATTTCTTCTTGGAGGGCACGGCACGGGGCGGCGCATTATTGCGCCCTCAGCCGCCGGACAATGCGGCAGCGATCAGAAAGGCGGTTGTATCCCAAGTCTTAGAAAGACATGGTTCAGGTCCCGAATGGGAAGTGCCAATACCTGCGGTGGTAACCGCGGCGAAAGCGGTTTAGGAACGTCGGGTTGGTACAGCGACGTTGTTCAAAGCTGACGTTAATTCTCTTGCAACGAGCGGCAGAAATAGTCCGCGGACTGTGAGTTCGTCGACGACCAGATTTCGCAGTCGCAGCGAATGGCGGCAATGCGGGCTGCGACCGCAGCATTCTGACCAGTGGGTGAATGGCCGCAAAGCGACCGAACCGGTTCGAGTAAATCAGCTATGCTTGCGCAAGGTCCGTTAGACGTGTGGGGTGAGCCATCAAAATCCGACGCAGAAGCGATACTTGTTCCGTTGCTACGCTACGTCGAATCGAACCGAGACCGTCAATCCGGGTGAGCTGTTTGTAGCCATTAAGAGCGCCGAATGATGATCTGCGATAGCCTTCACCAGCGCCAGTCCTAAACCATTCCCAACACTATTTCGTTCGCTTTTAAGCTTATAGAAAGGAACAAAGAGCTTTCCCAGAGTGTTTTCGGGAACGCCGGGACCATCATCAACCACCGAGAGCGTAACGATGCCGTCTTCTTTTTCAATAAGCAGGCGAACTCTGGAATGCTTTGGGCAGTGATCGATAGAGTTCTGCAAAAGGTTTGCGCAAAGCTGTTTCAGCATACCTTCATCGCCTTCGATCAGGGAACGCCCTGATTGGTTCTCAACAAAATTCAGGCTTTGACCCTTAGCCTCCGCAAGTGGAATCATCGTTTCGACTGCTTCTCGACCCAGCCTATTCAAATCTAGATAGCTGAACGCTTTTGGACTGTTACCTTCTTCGATACGGTTGATCCGCAAAACAGTTTCAAAGGTCCATTTTAGACGGTCAAGTTCAGACTGAATATTGTTGATCACCTCTAGTGGCTGACCTTCGGATTGAAGCGTGTCTCTCGCTTCCTGAAGCGCGATGTAAGCATGAGTGAGCGGGTTCTTCAAATCATGTGCAATTGATGCAGCCGTCGATCGAGTCGTGGACATTAAAGCTGTCAGGTTGTCGAGATGTCGGTTCATCAACCGGGCAATCCGGTCTATCTGATCGTTGTTCTTACTGACTGAAAGCCTCGCTTTAACATCACCTCTTGAGACTTTGTTTAGCGTCTTCGCCATTTGATCGAGTTTGCGATATGTTCTTATGCTGGAGATGTACCCAACCAACAAAGTGCACACCGTTGCTCCAAATCCGATTGCAACCAAAGACCACGCCAGCGAACGAAGCGTGCTTTTCACAAAGGCAAGATCGCGACCAACCACAACTACAAATCCACGGTAGGTTTGCACGTTGACACGGTGGATACGTTTTTCCCCACCCAGATCTATACCATCGTCTTCGATTTCTCCCCATCCTCTAAAGGACGGGTATTCGTCGATATTTCCCGCCAGACGCTTCCCCTGGCTGTCGAACAGGCCAATCAAACTGGTGTCGAATGGCAACCAGAGGGTCGCGTCATCAATCGCTTGTACAACATCTGAATCGTTGTCGTTATCGTCCAGAATTTCCTGAATGAAACGCATTTCGTCGATCAACAACGAGTCCATTTCCCGTTGCAAATCGCCACGAATTCTTTCGAACGTTAAAAAAGCCAACGCTGTAACTGAAAGTAGTATTACTACAGCTGCATACAACGCTGTCGTAAACGCTGCTCCAGAGACAATGTTTGAGCGCTTCATTTGTTTTTCATCCGATTATAGTGGCGACCGCATGTGATTTGGCTAACAGCAAACCCTTTCTGGCCAGTCAAGCGAGTGATCCGAGGGTGTTAGCTGAAAAACTAGCGGGAAAATGGGGAATTTAGCTAAATTTGTCGCACCATTGGAGATGCGAGACCAATAAAGCACACGAATGTCAATGCTCTCAACTCCCAGCTCCGTTTGATTGAGCACACCCGAACACTTTCAAAAAACTATGTGCGGTGTTGCTCGCCTGATACGGCGGCCGATGGAGCCTAGATTTCCGAGAACTTGCAGCGCTCCCTTCCGAGGGGGTGGAGGGGAGCGCTGCTTTGACTGAGGGAAGCAAGCGTGCGAGTGAGTGGTCCGTGTCCTCACGGTTCCGGTGGCACCCTTCAGGAGGGCAACGAGTGCTTCCTCAGTCGAGTATTCGGTTTCAGTTCCAACCTTGACGGCATCTTCTGCAACGTTTCCTTGCCATCTGGCTTTCATCAACCTTACGTTTTTGAAAAATAGTGCGATCTTCCCCCTGGATCATTGAGTTTTCGATGTTGTTCACCCACCTTTTGTGCACTGTCCGTGATCTTCGACAGATGTGGCACCGTGCGTGGACAGCTCATAGGTCATGGTTGGGAAATGAAGCGCCAAGGTCCAGACTTCGTCGGTCTTGATGTGGATGAATGTTACTCCGTCCAGCCCGTGTGCGACGGAGGCTACGCCTTCTGTGTTTTGCACAATCAGGCGCGCTTCTGAGCGGTCAGCATCCTGAAAGATCTGGATGATTTCACCATTGGTTTCTGACGTGCATAGGTATTCTGTTTCGTCTGCGATCGCCGCAGACGCAGGCAAAAGTGCCATTAGGAGTATTGCTTTCATCGTCATTGTTTTTCCGTTCAAAAGGTTGGGCTTTCTAGTTTGAGTTGTCCAAGTGGTGGTTCGAATTATGAGTGGACCGTTCTTCCGCATAGGTTCAGGCCGCGACGCGAGGCTTTCCAAAGCTCACACACACCCGCAGGCCCGGCTCATTGTTTTCCGCAGTGACTATTGCGCCGTGGCGTGTGGCAACGGCCTTTACAAGCGACAGGCCAAGCCCATTGCCATCTTCATATTTTGTGCCGTCTGCTCGGAAAAACGCGTCAAAAATCTTGTTGATTTGGGGTTCCGGAACCCCTGGACCGTTATCTGTCACAACTAGCTCAATCACATCGGGCTTGGCTGTCAGGGAAATCCTGATCCAAGAACCGGAAGGGCAATACCGGAGCGAGTTGTTCACAAGATTGACGAGCAGCTGCTTCAGCATGTTTTCGTCGCCTCGGATCAATATCGTGTCGGCGTTGTAGTCCGCCGAGATGTGCTTACCTGCATCGACGGCAACTGGATACAGCGCCTCAGCAACACCCTCAACGAGCGCGCTCAGGTTCACTGTTTTAAAGCTCTTTTGATGCGTTCCTTCCTCAATTTGCGAGACCTTGAGGATCGTGTCGAAAACAACTCTAATGCGCTTTAGGTTGCTCTCCAATTCATTGAGGCCGGATCGCGGGTCGCCACCATACTCAACTTCGCTGTAAACCTGTTGCAAAGCGATAAAACCACTGGTTAATGGTGTCTTTAAATCGCGGGCAACTGTGACCGCAGTAGCATGAGTGCTATTCAGTAAACTCGAAATCCAGTCGAGACGTCGGTTAACCAACTGGAAAATCCGATCGAATTGATCGCCCTTTCCCGAAACCGGAAGACGAATAGAACCATTCGCTTGAACAGGAGGTTCCAGGGCTCGCTCAACCGACTTTAGTTTCCGATAGTTTTGAGAGCTGAAGTAGTAGCCAAGACCTAAAACAGTCATGGTTGTTGCAAGCGTCAGTAGCAATAACCCTTCCCAAAGTGTTGTCAACGCTTGACTAAGTGATGTCATGCTACGGGCGACTACTGTGCGATACCCAAGATACTCGGACGCATGAAGCATATAGACGGGCGCGGTCCCGCCGAATTGAACAAAATCCGGATCTACCTCGTGCCATCCGTTCGTATCAGGCACTTTCGCGATTGAACTGGCAAGTGCTGAACCGTTTTGGTCAAACAGCGCGATTACGTGAAGTTGGGTTCGATTAGGGTTATTCAAATGTTCGATTGCTCGCTGAACTGCGTCAGCGCCGCCTTCCTGCAATATCTCATGAAGCAAAAGCTCTTCATCGAGGATTTGTTGTTCGAGGTCAGAGCGGAGCTTGTCTTCCAGCGCCAGATAGGCTGCATATCCGAAAACAGCGGTGATGATCCAGACAATCAATGCGGCGAAACAAGCTGGAGCGCTCGAGGCAATGCTAGCGCGGCCCATGAAGGCTGTATCCAACGTTTCGAGACGTGTGCAAAAGCGGCATCTCGAAGGGCTTGTCTATCTTCGACCTCAGACGACTGATGTATGTTTCAATCACGGTCGAACTCGGGTCAAAATTATAGTCCCAAACTTGCTCCAGAAGCATGGTGCGTGTCACCACGCGACCTGAATTGCGCATCAAGACTTCTAACAACGCAAATTCACGTGGCAACAACTCTATTGTCACATCTTGCCGTTTCACAACTCTGCTGAGTAGGTCCATTGATAGATCGTGGACATGAAGCTCAGTTGTCGAGAAATCGGACGGTTGTCGCCTGATTATGCTATTTAAACGCGCTAGCAGCTCTGAAAAATGAAAAGGCTTTACTAGGTAGTCATCTGCACCTTCGGTCAAACCTTCTACTCTGTCCTGAACGTCTCCTATTGACGTAAGAAACAGAACCGGGGTCTGTTTTTTCGCGGCCCTAAGTGCTTTGAGAACGGAAAGACCATCCATTCCTGGTAGCATGCGGTCCAGGACTATGGCGTCACATTCATTGTATAGACAATATGACAGGGCATCCCGACCATCTTCATACCACTCCACACTAAAACCGTTTGATCTGAGTCCTGAATTGACAAAGTCGGCGGTTTTTTTGTCGTCTTCTGCGACGAGTATCTTCACTTTAAGCCCTCCGATTTTGCCACTGGACCTGCTTGTTTCAGTTTGGAATGCGCTGTAAGTGAACCCAGCCATAACGTGATGGCTAAGTCCATTTGGCAAATCGTTGCAGACTAGAGACTCAACGTTTCTTCGACGGCTTTCACCTGAAGCCGGGCGAGACCAAGATTGGCGGTTTTCTTGTCTAGTGCGACATACACAAAGATGTTTGGGTTTTTGTCCAACGGGCGGACCAGATGATACTGTTTGCCAAGCGTTATCAGAATGTCTTCGATGGTATCGTTAAGTTTCAGCGCTTCGATTGCCTGAAGTTTGGCGCGGACGACTTCAACATTCGCAGCGCCTGCAGTTTCAAGATCAAATTTTGAGCCACCCTCAGAGCCTAGTACTAGGCCTGTGTCGCTGTCCACGAGGCACGCCCCCAAAAGACCCTTGATTTCGCTTAGTTTAGAAATGTCCAACGACATGTTTAGCTCCTTTTTGGCTTTGGAATTGCTGATCTGACTCGCTCCGGGCGTTTGATGGATTGGACGAGTTTCTTTGTTTGCAGGTGGGATGGTAATGACGTGTTTTTGAACCAGGCCAAACCTTTCGCTAAATCTGGCCAGAACAGACGATGTATCACTCTTGGAATTCGACATTTTCTATCCAATTCTCGCTGTGATGGTGGAAGTGGATTGTCGAACTATGTGTCCGCCACTGCGAGCGGCTTGGGTGCGAAGGAAGAGCCGATCAACCAAAGTGTCATCCAACCCAGGGAGAGTGTCCTTCCTATGCTGTACACGACATTCGGGATCTGCCCTGACGTTCAAAACCGGTGCGATTGGTCCCTGAGAGCTCTTGGGGCCTCTGTGCAAAAACCTTAGTGCAGCAATACAGGCAGTGGCCAAGTATAGGGCATTGTTGGCTGAAATGGTCAAAACACCTTCCGGACTCAGAAGGAATGAAGACCACAGATGCCCAAGTTCAGAAAGGACGCCGGCCAAAACTGATAAAAAAACAGAACTTAGCATAGGCCCCTCGCCTCGTTACCAATCAACTAAGCGGTTCGTAAAATACTGGAGGTTTTAACCGGCTTTTCAGAAAGCTTAAATTTTTGTAAGGAATTTTTTTTTGTCGGTTGAGGGATAGGAACTTAGGTGCAGCGGGCTATTTGACTGATTTTGTGAGCATTTTGACACCTGCAATGGTTTAGAGTTGGATAACCGTGATTCATGATCGTCAACCCTCATTGTTTTGGCAGGATTTGCCGTGGGGGAGAGAATTGTTTGTTACACGGCACCAACCTCTATTTTCGGCAACGCAGCGGCAGCAATTCGATTGCGGTTCCAGAGTCTCCTGTGGGACGCGGACTGTGCATTCGAAGGACTCATTTGTTTGTGCTTGAAGCCAACAACTGCTTCGACAAGTTGTATCGTTGCTTTCTTACCCATGACTGAAAGGTCGGTTTGCGCCACTAGACCACTTGCTGCGAACGGCAGCTTTGTCGGGCCGCATTGCAGCGTCGTGTTTAGTGGGTGAACGACCGGAATGGGCCGGTTGCTTAGTTAATATTTAGCCAGGAAGGGGCATTGCTGCGGCTGTCCCGAAGTCGTCAATGAGCCCAACCTGTACCCTGGATTTTATTGCTGCATGCGCTTGTAGCAGTAACAACATTGCAACTGCCGAATATCTTGTGCGGCCAAGCAGCGGAAAGAACTGTCATTCATGCAAATAGCAGCGATGCTCGCGGCGGCAGTTCACAGTTTGCTCAACAAAGCCGTCCTTCACTTCATCCGCAACAGCTATCGCCTAGCTGAATTGGTGGACACGGGACCGTGGCATATGAACAGTAAACACAACAGTCGCCTTCCAGGGGCTTCCAAACTGTTTTGCACGACTTGCATTCATAGAACCACTGGCAAGCATCCGTTGGCATTTCCTCGGTTTCGCTGTGGCCGCACTTCGGGCAAATCAGGGTGCTTTCTAGGACTACAGTTTGTTTTGTCATAGTCTCACATCTGCATGATCAGGTAATCGTTAATCCGTGCCTCGTTAAACACAACGACCCAAGCCACGCCGGTGATTAGAGTTGTTCCTGCAAGCCGCCATTTTAACGTCGGTAAGGAACCGCGCCGATAAGATACCAGCCACGATATCGCGACGAGCGCCGTTGAAATCGTCAGCACATGGTAACTCGCTGCCGCAACCTTCCCAAAGATTGCCAACCAACTGCCGCCCAGCCCCAGTAAAATCATCGTCATGGGCAAAACGCAGCAAGTCGCGACGCCAAGCGCTGATAGCGATCCCAAATAGCTGAGGCTAAGGTACTTCTGCATTCTGTTTCCCTGATGGACTACGTCGCGCGGAGTTGTAGAGACAACAACCACTCGTTTAACTTCTGTAGCCACTACAGGATCAAGACAGGAAATCTCACATGTTTGCGATTGGGGAGGCATCCCGGCAAAGCGGTGTCGGAATTGAAACTATCCGCTACTACGAACGCGAAGGGATCGTGCCGAAACCAGAAAGGGCATCGAATAATCGACGCATGTACTCTGCGCACGATGTGGGACGGCTTTGTTTTCTAAGGAAGTGCCGAGACTTGGGTTTTGCGCTTGCCGATGCAAAGGTGCTTCTCAACCTGTCCGAAGGTGATAGCGAGGATTGCCAATCCGTTCAGGAACTGGCCGAGCTTCATATCTCCAATGTGCGTATGAAGATAATCGAACTTAAGCGATTGGAGGCCGCCCTGAATGAACTTACGGCCAACTGTAACATCGGTAACGTTTCTTGCCCGATGCTTACGCAGATACGGACCTACTAATGGCACTTTGAGGCTCGCAGTCGCCCTATGCCAACGCAGCATGACCCAAGATTCGGGCCGCGCAGAATCTACCGTTCGTTAGAGAGGTCAACTCGTTGATTTAGTAATGTTTCAATCAATCAACGAACATTTGTGCCTGGCCACGGTGTTCTTGAAGCACGCGGCGATTTCGGACAGTGAGCCCTACCTGCCGTGCCTGAGCAATCAGTTTGCTGCATACGCATTCGGCAGGTTTTATCAGAAGCCGACCTCTGATTTCCGAAACGCAGAGCAATGCGTTCTGCTTATCTTTGTCCCAAATTGGGCTAGGCAGACTCAGATCTTCTGTTGCTTTCCATTGTATCAAGGCTTGTATCGTGTGTACTCAAAGTCCATATACACAAGGCTTACGTTTTTCTTTTTCGACCTGCTGTCTCCCAAACTCGGCGTTCAGTCTTTCGATTCAGACCGACCACGCCGAGTCGCCGCAATAATGCGGGCGGCAAGTATTAGGAGACTTCCACCATGGCAAATGGCACAGTAAAATGGTTCAACTCGACCAAAGGTTTTGGCTTTATCGAGCCTGAAGATGGTAAGCGCGATGTGTTCGTGCATATCTCAGCACTTGAACGTTCCGGCATCAGCGAATTGAAAGACGGCCAGAAGGTCACTTTTGACGTCGAAGCTGGCCGTGACGGACGCGACAGCGCCGCCAATCTGGCACTGGCCTGACCTTTTACGGGCACCCTTATGGGGTGCCCGTTTGCACAATGGGCTGCTAAAAGCCCTTGGAGAAAAAGTCAGTTGCAACCTAAAGACTGGACGCGGGTGCTCGCGCAATACCGTGTTGCCGATGCAAAGCGCAGTATTTATGAAATTGCGATCACCGTTGTCCCCTTATTCGCGCTATGGGCTCTAGCGTGGATGGCTTTATATTTTAGTGTCTGGAGCGCATTTTTACTGGCCGTCCTGAATGCCGCATTTCTGGTCCGTATCTTCATCATTATGCATGATTGCGGTCATGGATCTTTCTTTAGAAGTCGCACTGTTTGCAATTGGACCGGCCGGGTTCTGGGTGTTCTTGCCCTGACACCCTATGACGTTTGGCGGCAAAGCCATGCGATTCACCACGCTTCAACCGGTAACCTTGATCGGCGTGGTATGGGTGACATTCCTACATTGACCATTGAGGAATACCTGAAACGGAATTGGTTCGGGCGTGCCGCTTACAGGTTAATCCGGAACCCCTTCTTCCTGTTCTGTATCGTACCGGTGTACACGTTCTTTTTTCAAAATCGCTTGCCCTTTGGTTTCATGCGGTCAGGCTGGCTGTATTGGGCAAGTGCGATGGGAACAAACGCTGCAATTGCAGGGGTATTGGCCCTAGTTTTTTGGGCCGGAGGCATTGAGGTTTTAGCGTATGTTTTCCTACCAACCATGATTGTCGCATCATCGATTGGTATTTGGCTTTTCTATATTCAACACCAGTTTGAACACACGACCTGGGAACGGGAAGAGGGGTGGAACCTTCAGAACGCCGCATTCTATGGAAGTTCTCACTATGCCCTGCCAGGCATCCTGCGGTGGTTCTCTGCCAATATCGGTGTACACCATGTTCACCACCTTGCCAGCCGCATACCGTTTTATCGGCTAAACGAGGTTTTGCGTGACCATTCCGAGTTGGAAAATTGCCAGCGTATTACTCTATATGAGAGCCTTCATTGCGCACGATTGCATCTTTGGGATGAAGAAAGTCAGCGCCTGCTGACGTTTTCTCAGGCTTTGTCGAACGCCAATCCCAACAAGAGTCTAGTGTAATCGGGCGCGCACCAAAAAGGCTTCGACAGTATCACCGCCAAGGGCGCGAATGGCCTCTAGTCGGTGAAGGCCTTCAATCAGCACGAACCGCTTGTTGTCCGCACGTATCTGGATCGGCGTCTTCTGGCCATTCTTCAGGATATCTTCGGCCAGTGCCAGAACCTTTTGTTGATCAAGTGTTTTGGCCCGTTTCACAGGTACATAGATCAGGTCGAGCGGATATGGTTTTTTCTCCAACATAAGCTACGCGTGCGCCTTTCGTGCATTTATTCCGGTTCGAAGTTCGCTTCAAAGGCTGGCGCTGGAACGTGCGTCATAGAACCGAACGAACAGCATCGCGCAGCTCCTGATGCATGATCCAAGTCGCTGGTTCATCGTCACTTTTGACGTGAGAAGATGCCAATACCTGAGCGGCGCCATCATTTTGAGCCGATCCGGCTTCGGGAAGCTCGAGTTCCAGATATTCTGCAATCAATAGCCCGATTTTCTTGAAGACCTTGACGGACGCCTCGCGCGATTTGTAACCAGCTGCCTTAGTTAACTGACCAATGCTCAGTCCTTCCTTGCCTGCGATTGTAAGTGCTTTGAGCATGGTGACCTGCGCAGGGGTGAGCCTGATCTGGCGCAATGCTTCGACATATTCTCCTTCACTGGGAATGAAGTTGCCGGAGTTCGCCTCCAAACGACGTCGAGCGCTGCGTTTCCTGTCTCGCTCTTCGAGAATTTCTTTTAAGGCTTCAATGGCCAATGACGGTGTTTCGCCAACTGCATCAGCAATCAAACCTTGCGTTTTCGCTGGTGGCTTGGGGAATGCGCGCGCAACGCTGTTACCGCTCAGAATGCCAGCCTTAATCAAGTACTTTCCAAATTCTACTTCGATCACTTCTGATACGTCAGCGTTCCGCGTCTTGCGAACACTGCGGTCCTGAAATGCTCTTTGTTCCAGACCACGCACTGACATCTTTGAGTCAGAAAGGGTCACTTGAGGGGCATATTTACGCATCAGAGAAACACCACTACAATTACCGCTGCAACAAACACTGCTAACGCTATAGATATCTTAATCCCGTGGGACCGGCGACGCGCCTTTTCGGCTTTGATCCTTTTGCCAAGATTTTCGTCAATCGAGTTATGGTTCACGGCTTGGTCCTTCCGGATTTGTCAGGCGATATTGATTTCCACGAACCTATTTTCGCGGATTTTTTTCGGCGCACTTATCGTTCTGTCGTGTGAACGGCCGATTGCATTCCCAACCATCACCTCTTCGATTCAAATGAGCGTTTGAAGGAACAAGGATCGCATCGCACCTGTCCCGGTTTGCGCGAAAACCACGTTCGCATTTCCATCCAGAGTAGGAATCTGGTTCAAGATACGCATGCTGTGGAACAGCCACAGGCTCACAGCCGCTCTCCGCTGCGTTGTAACTTCTGAGGCATACCCAACCATCCGAGCTTTTTTTATCGCTCAGACGACCGTTTTTTGGGACTTCTATTGCAACACAATCCTGGTTCTCCTTACGAAATCCCCAGTTGCAGTGTATTTCCTGTGCGCCAAACCTGGTTTCGACGTATCCATTTTGAGGTGCGATCAGTTCTTCGCATTTTTCTTCGACACGCTGGAACAGCCGATTGCACTCCCACTGATCTCCGGTTGACGCAAGATAGGCATTTTCAGGAACTCTTATTTCCTCACAGAGATCTCCGACATTCTGAAAACCGTGATTGCATTCCCAGCCACTGCCATAGGAGCTACCAGTCAAATATGCGTTTTCTGGTAAGTCTGTTCTTTGGCACGATCCATTCTTGTTTTCGAAACCTTCGTCACAAACTGATCCATCGGCATTGCCTGCGACTTGGGCAGGAAGCTTTGTTCCTGAGAGCGACACCAAAAGTGCTGGGATCAAACAAAGAATGCAGCGCGTAAACACGATGAATGACTGATTGAAGCGGAGCCTGAGACCTGATCTATCGGCCATCAAGCACGCAATTTATGAGCCATGTGTTGTTCATACGGCGCTTTCTTTCATGGGTCACGCGATGGCTGGCGCATGTCAGGTGACAGTTGCGAATGCATGTGAGGAACGAGCTCATAGCGAAGACCCCAGCGAAACCCGTTCCTATGCTGGGGCATATGCTACAGTTATTCTGAAGGCCATTGGATCATCGAAGCCGGCAGCATCGCGGCGACGAGTAACTTTCACCAATGCACTTTTGTGGTCCTTAGCCAGAATAGAGTCAAGGAAGTTTCCCTTGTCGCAATGCAAGTACCGCCAGGGCAGGTAGTTTTTGAAACTGCCGGTGACCAAGATCCTTGGTGAACTACCGAAAGAAATTGTCTGGCCTGAGTGCGGCGAAAGAGGAGTATGTGATCAAGGCTTCCCCGTGACTATGAATGACTGGCCTGATAACATTGGCTGCAACGCAGCGATTTTCGCGCCGCTTCTGCACAAGTACTCGCGGCGTGATCAAATGGCCGCTCGGTCCCGCACCCTGTAAATTGCGCCTGAGCCGAGAAAACTGTGCTGCGAGCGTACGCAACAAGATTTTGACACTTCCGCTCAGGGCACGCTACGTCCCACTCCTGCGTAAAAGAACTAGAACCACTATGGATTGGCGACCGACAGCGCCGCTCGCCAAACTGTCTCAGATGTCTATGCGCTCTGCAATGCTTAGCGCGTCTTCCAATTCAACGCCCAGGTATCGCACGGTGCTATCGACCTTTGTGTGCCCAAGCAGAAGTTGGACCGCGCGGAGATTTCCTGTCTTGCGGTAGATCTCAGCTACTTTGGTTCGGCGAAGCGAATGCGTGCCATATCCGCTCGGTTCCAATCCGATTGCGGTCACCCAGTCTCGAACCAGCCTGCCATACTGGCGCGTCGAGATGTGTGGTCGATCATGGAATCGGCTTGGAAACATGAACCGGCTAGCAAACATTTCCGGTGATTTTACCCATACCAATACAGTTTCTCGCGTGTTTTCCGTCAGTTCGAATTGAACAGATCGCTTGGTTTTGCTCTGGATCACCGAAACACGCTCACGGACGCGATCGTCTTTGACAAGATCGGTCACAGCGAGTTTGACCAGATCGCAGCCGCGTAGCTTGCTATCAATCGCGACGTTGAACATTGTGAGATCACGCAGATTTCCAGAAAGTTCGAGCCGGGCACGGATCGCCCAGACCTGTTTTGGGAGTAGCGGTCGTTTCTGACCGATGATCCGCCCCTTGTTCCAAGCTCTGGGTTTTGGGGTGACTGCAGGTAGTTGGACTCTTGGCATATTTTGCACTCCGATCCACCCTCCGCACCCAAGCAACAGCACCGCGCTGACCACCGAATAGTACAAGCGGCGTGAATGCCTGCTGTCCGATTATGAATACTGGCATGGTTTAGTGTGTGCATTAGGCGGCTTGAGCCCATATCACTACACATAAGAACGGTTCGAGTCCAAACCGCGCGTACGCTTCGTCTTCAGCACCGATTACCGATCGGGTTCCACGTTAAAAGGCCCGGGTCAGCACCAATAAGATAAAATGAGATATGATCAGAAAAGCTGGAAAGACCGGCGTCAGGTTATCAGCGACGCCGAGCTAACCCAGGGCTTACTGATACGCCATTTCGCCACGCGCTCAACCCCTTGCAGCGTCGACAAATCCGCTCTCCGAACCCTTCGCTCCAGAATGGCGTTCTGCAACGAAGACACGGGCGTTCTTGCGGCACGTCATTGTGGGCGCGAGCCATGATCGTATCTGCGTCGTTGTCGAAGTCTTCCATCAGTTCTTAGCCTCGATTTCTGTTTTGGTTTATACAGCGACTGGAAAAGAAAGTTCCGAGCCCTAAGCCTTGAGATTGAAGGAGCTGCCTGGTTCAGACTGTCCGATGGGACGGCCTGTAATCCGAGGGGTTTTAATAGGACGAACTGGCATTCCTTCGTTCTCAGCAGCTTGGACAGCGAAAGCATACCGAGAACCGCTTGCGCATCCTCGTGGTATGGCTCGTTGATCTGATGATCCGTCGTCTGCCTCAGAAATGAGCGACTCCGAGTAGAGGTGCCGAAGTTGAGTCTCAGACACACCGTCAGCTTCCATGATCAGTTGCACCATCGGATCGGCCAAGAGTTGGTCGAGCAGGAATTGCGACAACTCCTTCGCAGACAATTTATCCCTTGCGCGGGCTCTCTCCAAATCAGTAAGAGAAACGGTCAACGTTCGCGCCAGACCGGGGTGAGATTTCCGTGGAAGCAGAAAGATTAGCACTGATGCTTTCCAGGCTTCTGGATCCAAATAATCTGGTGGTGCGGAAAGCTCAGTTTCTATGTCGTATTCGCCCGCCGGGAGTAATTCGTCAAAGCCAGGGAAAGTAAACGGCCTGGAAAAGACTGCGATTGTCTTGCTGATTAGTTGGTTCATTTGGGTAGTTCTCCTTTGCTGATACCGCTCGCTCGGAGATGTAAACAAGAACAAGCCACCCGCTCCCGGCAGGGTATTATCAGTTTTGAGGTTTAGGCTTTGATTTTTCGGGGACGGCGTCCTGCCCTTTCGACGTCACTTCTTTTTTTGACGCGTCCGCATCGTTTTCCTTCAGTGCGGCAGCCGCTCTGGTCGTAAGGTCTTTGAAAGACATCATTTTGATCCTTTGATTGTCCGCAACACTCACGAGCCCAGATAGGGTGTGAAAAGTGAATGCGGGTACCACCAATATAGGTATTGGTGGCCCAATTTACTACGTAAAGCCGTAGAATAAGACGGGTGGATGAAGCAGAACCGAGGCGGCGGCAACCCTGGCGCGCTACTTTCGCTTCGAATATGGGCGATCAGTGTTCGCTGGGGTGCAGTCAACCAATGCGCCATCACCATGGAAGACTTTTGCTACATCAGGTGCAGCCATGCCGCGCGAGAGCGCGCTATAGTTCAATTTCAGCTTTACCTCGCCACCAGGGCGAAGCAGACAATTGGTGTTTTCAACAACGATATGATCACTGGTGGCTCCGACGAACGTGACGCCAGCAGGGAAAATTAGACCCGCCGCATCGGTGTCCTGGAGTCCAATGGCAAGGATCGACCGAGTGTTCGAAGGACTGTCTAAAGTCACACACTGCATTGAAGGTATAGGGTATGGGACACGAGATTCCAGCATTGCGCATACGCATGACATTGCTGATCCGGGCGTCCGCCAGCCCTGTCGCGCCAACTTCAATCATAGCATTCGCAATCGCCGGATGACCGCACACGTCTTTGGTCACGCCTGTCACTGTAATTCCGCGGGGTCTAAGGTGGTCGACCAGGAACCGTGTGTTGTACCGAATTTTGTCCAGATCAACGTCGATACGCAGCTTACTCATTCAATCGTCGTAGCACGTACGGGTTGCAAGCGCGGAAAGGCAGATAGAACCATATTCACCAAGTTTTTTGGAGGGCGGTTCAATGCGTCAGTGACCGGGAGATACAATTTGCAGTTGTAGTCTGTGATGGCCTTTGAAATCTCAACATCATTCATTCCTTCATGGTTGATCGTCATGCCAATTACCTCTGTGTTCGCAAAAGCCTCGATCAGGGTGATTTCATCGCAAGGGTCGGGC
The DNA here is from genome assembly GCF_056535105.1 of Ruegeria sp. O5. Lineage (NCBI taxonomy): Bacteria > Pseudomonadati > Pseudomonadota > Alphaproteobacteria > Rhodobacterales > Roseobacteraceae > Ruegeria > Ruegeria sp. O5. Next base: position 15,089 of record NZ_JBQERN010000031.1, read on the forward strand.
ATAGTCATGTTGGGGAATTCACATCGACGTTTTCGTTTAGGCGCGTGTTGAAGAATAACTGCATGTGGCTGACTGCCTCGCAGAATAAAGGCTGATATACAAAAGGCCGGATGGCTGAGCGCGCCCTGGCCCTCGATCACTATGACATCGGGGCGCTCACCTTCAGATGCTGCAACAACAGCACGCTCAAGTTCGCCACAACAAAATTGCGGCGGCACCGAATCCATCGCAACGCCATACTTGGCGCCCTGCATCAAACCTGTCTGGCCGGTGCCGACCAAAACTGTTTTGATCCCATGCGCGTTAAGTGCGCCTGTCAGGATTGTCGCGGTTGTACGCTTTCCAATTGCACAATCGGTGCCGAACACCGCGATGCGGATCGCCTGGACGTCTCCAATACTGCCATCTAACAGGCGCAGGTCGGGATTGGGCCGCGGCTTGCGAATGTCGCGTATCGTGACATCGTGAATTTTGGCAATTCCGGCGAGCTCTTTGTCATCGCTAAGAAATTCATGCAGCCCACTGACGATGTTCATTCCGAGCGTTATCGCATCCACAACAACTTCGCGATCCTCAAGGGACATTCTGCCGCTGGCCGGCGCCATTCCGTAAATAAAAGTGTCGGGGATCGTAGCTTCATTAGCGACGGCGGCATCAAGATCATCGAAGATGGGAACCTGATTTGCGATATTATCAAGCACTTTGCCACTGTCACAACCGCCATACGTGCTGTCGATCACCGAAAGAACGCGATAGGCCTGTGAATGTCGAACGAGACCATTAGCCGTCTTGCCATCGATCTTTGCGAAGTTTCCTTCGCAATACACAATTGCAGTCGGTATGTCTGTCACAAGTGTCTTGCGGTGAAGCTCCGGAAAAACGGCTTGTTCAGGCGGCAGCTCTTGCGCATCGCTGGCAATGAACTGCTTGGCATCCGACGCAATGGGTACGGGTTTCATATCTGTTCCTTTTTGGAGTGTGAAACACGCCGTCCTAGGTAAGAACGGGCACAAAATGTGAAGTTTGGAAAAGTGGGCTCTCTGACTGAAACCTCATTCGTTCAGAACACTCAGCCCTTCCGACCGATGAAAATTTCTGTGGCATTGCCACCCATTGCCGGATCGGTCGATATGGGCATTTGCGGGTAGATCGATTGCATCGCAGTGATCACCGGACGCCTCGTAGCCACGTTCGCATTTCCATCCAACTCCGTGGATCGCGTCATCGTAGAAAGCGTTTTCAGGCACGATGACTGCATCGCACCTTCCGTCTCGCTCAAAATATCCGCGCTCGCATGTCCAGGGACGCCCGTGGGTTGATGCGTTCAGGAAGGCATTATCCGGCACTGCTATTGCAACGCACGCTTCACCATCTGTCTCGTAGCCACGATTGCAAAGCCATACAGATCCGTAGGTACTGTTCGTCAGGTAGGCGTTGTCCGGCACCACGATTTTTTGGCAGCTATCGTCTACCCTTGTGTACCCACGCAGGCACCGCCACCTCTCACCTGATGGATCGAGATATCCGCCCTCAGGCACAATTACTTCAACGCATGAGGTGCCACCAACTTCAACAAAGCCATGTGTACATGCCCAGCCCGAACCATAGGTTCTGTTTGTCGGGTAGGCATTTTCTGGGACGGCAATGGCCACGCATTCTTCGCCTTCCAACCGATAGGACAAATCGCATTCCCAACCGTCGCCATACTTTTTGGGATGCGCGTTGTCCGGGATAGAGTTTGTTTCGGCCGATGCGGGACTTGATGAGATAAAGGAGCCCGTCAAGCAGCTGAAAACGCCAACAAACAGCGCCGTCATGAAGTGAGAGTAAAACCAGTACTGATTTTTTCGAACTGTCCTGGTGCAAACGGCGTTGTCCGAATGTTGAGTGATTGAGTTACGATCCATCCAGGTTCAGCCCCTCAATGCAGGCCTGTGCCAGATCTTTGTTGGGGGTTTGGGATCCCGGTACCGTTGCCCAGCCGGCTGCCATAACGGCATCCTTTCGCTTGAAAGAAGAAGCTTCTTTGATCGTCGTTATTTTTTCGGCGCGTTGGGCGTCAGTTCTAGCCATGTCGATGCAGATCGGAACCAACGCAGCGATTACATTGTCGCGGGACATGGCGTTGGCCATCTTGTCCGCGTTACTGCCGGTCATCCATCCACCCCAAGAAAATCCAACGACGCCGACGAAAACCCCTCCGATCAGGGCGCCGTAGATTCCGGGTTTAAGCCATTCGGGCGTGTTCATAATCTATTCCTCCTGCGGGGAAAGCGCCGCATCGCTGTCATTGTTAGATGTGGCCAAGGTCTGGTCGTGCTTAAGTGCCAGTTCGAGATCTTTTGGGTCGATGGGGCGCATTTCTGTGCGGCCTGGCTTGCTGCCTTTGCTCTGAACCGTCAGGTAGGTTCCGGTTCTTCGATATGCTTCGAAACTCAGGCCCTGTAATAGTTCTTCTTCAACAATTACTTCATACTCGCCTGCAGGAAGTTCATCCGGGTAGCCGCACAAAGAGAACGGATTTGAAAACGTCACCAAAGAACTGGACGATCTCGTGCTCACCTTAGCCCTCCAAATAGTTTGTTGGATCTTCCCCGCACAGTCTGCCGCTGAACACGCTCTTAAGCGCCGCGGAAGTACTGGCGTTGTAAATTAGAATAATGTGCAAATGGCAGACGTGCGCTGATCGATGTTAGTCGGCGGCCAATGACTTGAGATTCTATTGGAATCTCAAATGCATTTGGCATCTGAGGATCAGATACTGCCAGAAAATTGACTAACCTGAGTCAGTGCAACGATGTTTGGTTTCCGGCAACCTGATTTGTGTTGGCGGGATATTTGCTGGCGTGTTCTTAACGAGTAATTGAGAAGCGCAGGAAATCCAGTACCGCAATCGGACTGTATTTATCTTGCGCTTCTTTTTCAGTGAAATCCCAAATCTGCCGAAGAGAATGGCGTCTCTAACCAGGCAACCATCATCAAAACCCCGGCATCGCTCGAGGGGTGAACCTATTGCTTCAACAGTGGCCCGGCCTGATCCAGATAAGTGGGGTCAAAACCGGCCAACGTCACCAGTCCGTCATAATCATCAAATGCCACTTGCCCGGATTGAAAAGTAACCAACCCCTTCTCCCGCAGTTGCCGTAGGACACGATTAACATGCACGGCACTCAGTCCCAGCGCATCGGCAAGGTGGTATTGTGTCAGGGGGCAAGTGTATCCCGTCTTGTTTGCCATCCCGACCTGAGTCAGCCTCACACCAAGTTCCAAAAGAAAATGCGCCATGCGCTCACCCGCATCTCGCCGTCCTATGTTGACCAGGTGCTCAACCACCATCGCTTCATCTCGAGATACCGCCCAAAGAATTGCTGTCGCCAGCCGGGGCGTTTGCGCAAATGCTTCCAGGAGATCATCCACTACTACCTCAATAGCTTGGATTTCCATGATTGGTTCTATGCTGTGATCCGAGGTGTGCAGCAGAACGCTTCGCAAACCCAGAAAGTCACCCGGTATTTGGAAATCGACGATCTGACGCGACCCGTCAGTCTGGGTTTTGTAGGAACAAACCCAGCCCGAGGCCAGAATGTAGGCAGCCTGCTCTGATTGCCCTTGATGCACAAGGTCACGTCCGGCTTCAAAGGTTCTGCGGCGTTTGTGCAAGCGTGCCAATACCGCAAGTTCAACCTCAGTCAGAGCGACGAAGTTTGAGAGTTTTCGGGTGAGCGGACTGTTCTTGATAGCGGGCAAATTTCTTCCTTCATCGATGAGCAGCCCGCGAAACTATCCGACGCCAAGACTGCTTTCGATCAGTTAAGTATACAGCAATCTATGCCAGAATGATGCAATTCATCGTGGCGCTTCCTTGCTTGGACGCCTGTTACAAAAGGACGTCTACCATGGCCGACCGGCAAGACCACTCAGGAATGGCCGCACTCTCAATCTGTGAAGCGCTTTTGCTTGCAATTAAAGATCGTGAGCTCCTGCCCGAACATGAGATTGTGGGAGTTCTGCGTGACGCAGCCGCTGCCCACGAAGCAGCGGTCGGCAACAGTGATGAAAAGGTAATGCACCAGGCCGCCGCTGCTCTGATAAACCAGATCATTGCTTCCGGCTATCGGGTTCGGCAGTAGCGTTAAGTCCCGCATCGGAAAAACAAGATTATGCTCGTCAAAAAAAGCAAAATTGCAAACAGAAACACTTTTGGTGCCTCGTTCCTGATCAATTCAAACACGAAACGAGAATCAATGTTTCAATGCCTGCCATATCCTGCGTCCTGATTGTCCGACCGAGCTGCGGCGAGGGTACAGTTTCCGTTAACGCAAATACAACGCCTGCGAATGACCTGATTGGTGACACTCGCCGCGCCGCAACAATAAGTATGCCGCGACCGCGAGCAAATGCTGCTTCAGCGAAGGCTCCAGATCGAATGACGGCAAAGTCCCGCTGTTTATCTGTTCATGCGCGGTGCAGCGAAAGGCGGTTCATCCTAGATCTGCCGTTCGTGGATCATGCGGCGAAGGCGTCGGAAGAGCCCGAAGCGGGCCTGTCAGAATGCGTCAAGGCATCAACAAATGAATGTAGGTTGGACTATCCGAAGAGGATCTAAGAACAACATAAAGATTGCCGAATTCGCTTTGGTCGATCGTGACGTCTTCAAGCACGCCCATGTATTCCAGAATTTGTGGAATGGTTTCAGCATGGGTGACAATTAGAACTGTCTCTTTTTCATGGTCGAATTCCAATGAATCGACCAACCCTGCGACATCGCCTTTTGGCAAGGCATTGATTTCAAGGCCAAGGGCGTTGGCAATTATGCCGCCGGTTTCTTGAGTTCGCAGCGCATCCGACGTGATGATGGCATCAAGGCCAACATTCCTAAGCATCTCAGCCCAATCTGCTGCGCGCTGTCTGCCCTCCGGGGTGAGGACAGGGTCAGTTCCAGACAGCTCTTTTTCACCATGTCGGATCAGATAAACTGCTTCCTGAGCTGCGGCAGAAAAACCAGTCGCCAAATTCAGAATCAGAACGGCACAAAGAAAACGCACAAAATTGCACTCCCGACTTGTGAACAGGGTGCCATCTTTTCAGGAAGAAGCTGGCAAATCAAGTTGGCGGCAGCTCTATCCCAACCTGCGGATGTTGATCCACCTTAGCAGCCACAAAACATGGCGGTACATTCAGCTGACCTTTGTGAGCCAAGTTTTCAATCGGCAGCCCGCCCATCGTCTCTCAGAACTTTGAACAAGGCCATAACATGTTCATCGCCGTAGCCGGCTTTGACTGCTTTCTCAAAAAGACCTCCAACGTGGCTTGGAAACCCAGCATCCATGCCAGCGTCAATGGCTTGCTGCTTCAACAGTTCCAAAGATGCCTGCCAAACGGACAACGTGGCCGTTCTTTGATCGTAAGTTCCATCTCGGATTGTTCCGACATGATGCTGAATGCGTGCACTATCAGGAAACATCGAAATGAACTTTTGCAGTTCAACCCCCTCTGCCATGAGCAGCCTCATCTGACTGGTCCAAGTTGATTGTTAGTGCATCATCGGCCTGTGATCCATCGGGATGATGGTTTCAGGTGCCGGCGGGCG
>NZ_JBQERN010000032.1:0-14635 GCF_056535105.1 Ruegeria sp. O5
TCAGCATTGGGCTGGAAAAGCCCTGTCGCATTCGAAAGGAAAGTGGCTTAAACGAGCACTTGGGGCGGCAAAAAAACGGGACAGGTCCAGAAAACCCTAAATCTGTCCGGTAGGCGCTGACTTCAGACACCTTAACATAAGTGTGGACCAGTTCCGTTGGGGAGGCTCATTGGGAGGCTCATTTTCCGATCTATACATCCGGTTCTCCTCGCAGTATGGACTGCGCTTCTACTATGACCCGTGTGTCGGAAGCTCTGAGGGTGACCGTATCACTCCGGAGAGCTGAGCCATGAACCCGACACTCGCAATCGCATTGAAGCGTAAAGGATATGACACGCTGACCCCTGTTCAGGAGGCGGTGTCCGCACCGGATTTGCAGGGACGAGACTTGTTAGTTTCGGCGCAGACCGGATCAGGAAAAACCATCGCGTTCGGCTTGGCCATCGCACCAACAATTTTGAGCGATGCGCAGGTATTCGATGTGGCAGGCGCGCCTTTGGCGTTGGTTGTTGCACCGACGCGAGAGTTGGCGCTGCAGGTCAAACGAGAACTGGGGTGGCTCTATGCGGATGCGGGGGCCTTCATTGCCTCATGCGTTGGCGGCATGGATATGCGCGACGAACGCCGGGCGCTGTCCCGAGGGGCACATATTGTGGTCGCGACACCAGGGCGGTTGCGGGATCATATAATGCGCGGCTCGATTGATTTGGCATCCGTACGCGCCGTCGTGTTGGATGAGGCTGACGAAATGCTCGACCTTGGATTCCGTGAAGATCTGGAATTCATCCTCGAACAAACGCAATCAGACCGCCAGACACTGTTGTTCTCGGCAACGGTACCGCGCGCCATCGCCGCCTTGGCTGCCCGGTACCAAAGGGATGCCGAGCGTGTAAGTACTGTCAGTGAGCGGATGCAACACGCCGATATCGAGTACCGTGCGATGAATGTGGCTCCACGTGACGGTGAAAATGCTATCATTAACGTGCTACGCTACTACGAGGCTCCTAACGCCATCGTTTTCTGCAACACGCGCGCCATGGTCAGCCGTCTGACAGCCCGACTGTCCAACCGCGGGTTTTCGGTTGTGGCTCTTTCCGGAGAACTGACCCAAGGTGAACGGTCAAACGCCTTGCAAGCCATGCGTGACGGACGGGCCCGCGTCTGTGTGGCGACCGATGTCGCGGCGCGCGGAATTGATCTGCCAAATCTGGATCTGGTGATCCATGCGGAACTGCCCAGCAGTCATGAAACGCTTTTGCACCGTTCAGGCCGAACTGGACGTGCAGGGCGCAAAGGTGTCAGCACACTGATCGTTGCACCGGCTTCTTACAAAAAAGCCCAAAGGCTGTTGAAATTCGCTAAACTCACGGCTGATTGGGGTGCGGCGCCCTCCGCTGAAGAGGTCAAAGCGCAAGACCTGCAACGGATGTTCGGATCGGAGGACTGGTGCTCTGAAATAACAAAGACCGAGCGGCAGTCAGTCGACGAACTGGTAGAAAGGTTCTCGCCAGAACAACTCGCTGCGGCATATGTCCGTCAATACAACAGGGCGCATTCCGCTCCGGAAGAACTAAACGACATTCAGGAAGCAGCGCCAAAGCAAAGCGCACCTTTTGGTCCGAGTGTTTGGTTTTCGCTGTCAGAAGGGCGCAACGAAAACGCGTCTCCGCGATATCTACTTCCTATGGTGTGCAAGGCGGGGAACATCACGAAATCCGATGTCGGTGCGATCCGTATCGTTGACGACGAGACCTATATCGAAATTCGCGAAAGCAGCGTCGCCGGATTTTTGGACGCGATTGGGCCGGAAATGAAGATCGAGGGTACAAAAGACATTGTGCAGTTGGATTCAGCCCCCGATTTGTCGAACTCAGCAAAGACAAGCTTCAACCGGGCTGCCAGAGGCAAGAAAGGTCTGGAAAAGACTGCACGCAAACCGAGCCGACTTGTCGAGCCGCAGCCTGCGAAAGCGCGGAAAAAGACAGTGTCCAAGCCCCCTGAAAAGGCCAAAGTTGAAGCCAAGCCCAAACGCGATGACGACAACCGCAGTGGTCTGAGTAAAAAACTTGACCGCCGCCCAAAAGGCCCGCCACCGCCAAAGGGTAAGCCCAACAGCAAGAAAAACCGTGCACGCGCTGCGGCAAATAAGGGCGGTAACGCTGTGCCAAGGCGTTCAAAGTAAGTCGAAGCGTTTGCACAGGCCCTTTCCGGACATTGGCCATGCCAAAACTCCGCTGGGTTCCGCCCGTTAGACCAGACTTTCGCAGCGCCTGCGAGCCCTGGCGATAGACATAATCATACTCTGCGGACCATACTGTCGCTCCAATCGGCCATGCAAATTGATGGCAGACTCAGCTCGAGTTCTTGATAACCAGAGGATTATATTGTGATGATGCCGGGAGTTTTTTTCGGCCAGCGCCCTGACGAATTCTTTTTTGGGATAGAACGGAAAACGGTTCGGTGCTGACAGCACCTGCTCTTTGGAGAAGTACCTTCAGTCGATCCGATGCATCGGACCTGTGGATATGTCGGACCGCACCAAAGCCAAGTGAGACAATGGAGGTACCGTTGGGTGCAATTGAGTTTCACCGGCGCTGCCGTCTATTTTTCCCAATCCTGCGGGTCAAAGCACATTGTTATCATCTCGTTGTGCTTGTAAGGACGTTGCACAGTCCGAAAGGGCCGCGCCGTGCGGGCGTGATGGAATGGTAGACATATCAGACTTAAAATCTGAAGGGCGTATGCCCGTGTGGGTTCGAGTCCCACCGCCCGCACCAGGCACTTTCGAAAGCTGCATTCCGCCGCCCGGTTTGCGCGTCTTCGGTATCGCAAATGCAGTGAAACGCAGCCTACGTCGTCATGGTGTCATATTCATGACCAGGACTATACCGGATACCCTAATTCCCGGATCAGCCTCCAGATGTCCTGGTTCGCGGAGGAAAGCTGATTGACGACCGCTTCGATTTCGCGAAGCGCATCATCATCTACCGTATCCGCGCGACCCAGTTTTATGTCGGTCTTGCGGTCAGCAATCCGCATCAGGATCGTTTTCGGGTTTCCGCTCTCCTGATCGAATGAATAGATGCAGTGGTTATACTTGTTTCGGATGCCCGAAAGCTTGCTGAGCCGTTGCGTGTGGTCAAGGATCGGGTCGCGAACCTGCGCGGGCCTTCCCTCCATCTTGGCAAGCCGTTCAACCAGATCAATACGCGCGCGGGTTGTGTTCAGGGTCAGGAAGATAATGACGGCCACGTCTTTCGACGTTCCGGAAAGGCCAGCGATCAGGTGGATCAGCAGGCTTTCGGTGTTGGTCCACATATAGTTCAGCCTGCCAACCAGAAGGATCAGGCGATCGAACCGGGCTTCAAACGTGTCAGTCAAGGGCGGAGTGCTGCGCCTCGTGTGGCGCAACCTCGTAGTAGAAATGCGCGGCAGCGGTGCGGTTGCTGACGCCGATCTTACCAACCACGTTGTGCATATGCAGTTTGACCGTGTGTTCCGTAATTCCCAGCTTGGCCGCGATCAACTTGTTGCTTTTGCCCTGCGAGACAAGTTGCAGGACCTGCTTCTCGCGACGCGTCAGCTTCAGGTACCGCGATCGCTGGTCTACACCATTTGGGACATTTGTCACTGGACGGGCTGGGATGTCCCGCGTGCGCTGGCCAGGAAAGGCGACGCAATCTGCAAGGAAGCTGGGTAGGTACAGTTCTTCATGCATCAGCAGCCTGAGGATGGCGCGCCAGGCATCGGGCGCCACATTCATGGGTAGAAATCCGATTTCGCCGAACTGCGTGCGATCCCAGGATTCAAACATATGCCGGGCCGATTCTTCTTTGCGATAGGCAAAGGCAAGACAGCCGGACCCGGTACTTTTGGTATAGGCCATTGGGCGCGCCAACAGGTCTTCAAGCATCATCTGGTCCACAACAATAATCTTGCTGCAGCCGGGTGTGTGGCCGTTCATCGCTTCGAGAGTTTCGAACCGCCGGGCACGAACCCCGAATTCAGTTTGAACGCTTCTTAGGGTCTGATTGGAGTAGAATAATTCTTTTCCAATAAAGACAACCGAAAAATCTTCTGAATAAAGATCCTGATTGGTAGTTTCTTCTATCAATGACACACTCATCACATTCCCTCGCAAACAGGGTCAACCAAAAATAGCTTTTTTGAATTCTGGCGGTCTAAAATAGTTAACTAATCAAATAGGTAATTAACTTTTATTATACTCGAAAGCATGGTTTTCCACAACCGGGAGGAGTTCTTCCAGAGCCCGTGCCATAGAACTTTCGGTTAGGTTTCCGCTTGGGTTTTTGTGCAACCAGCGGAAACAATTGAATTATTTTGTTGCGATTTTTTGTAGGTGGGTCATGCGGGGCAGGTGAGCGCAAACTCAGATGTATTCTAAAAGTAAGTAATAAAAACAACGTTGTAACCACCTCAAAACTTTCGACTAGCTAGGCGTGGGCGTGCGTCGCTGCGAACATGGCTGGGCTTCAATTGTCGAAGCGCCTGTCCCTGTCGCGCCGGTCATTGCGTATTTCAGCAGCCTTCATGAACCGCCGCGCTTTCGGCTTAGCCGGGAAAGGAGGTGGCCATTTAGAAACTTCCACAGACCGCTTTCAGCGCGTTCATGCGCTGCGCGGGTATTTTTGTTTCAATCTCGCCTGATGCCGCTTTTTAGATGAATGGCGGTCTGGCGTTCCAGAAATAGGAATTTGTCATGAGACGTAATGTGAATAATACAAACGTAACGACCGTCGACGAAATTAATGTCGAGAATCTGGAAGCTCCGGTAAATGTTGAAATCCCGATTGATGAGGCGTTTGTCGAAGCTGATCTGACTGCACAACAGCAGCAGCAGGACCAGACTGTCGAAAACTCCAACGATCAGGGCCAGGACCAAAATCAAGGCCAGGATCAGGGTCAGGAACAAGGCCAGGACCAAGGCCAAGATCAGGGCCAGGATCAGGATCAAGGTCAGGATCAGGACCAGACGCTCAATGCCGGAGATAACACCAACGACAATTCAAACAGCAACGCGATCAATATCGACTTTGGTGGCGGAGAGTGGATTCCGCGCGATGATGATCAGGTTGATCTGGACTTCGGAGATAACGCGTCGGTTGGCGACGTAATCACCGCAGGCCGTGATCTGAACTATGATCCCGGCGATGACATGAATGTCGATATCTCAATGGATGGTGCCGGAACCGCAATGGCGTCCGTCAACAGTCAGGTCGCCAGTCTGAGCGATGACGACACGCTGGAATCGGCGTCAGTTTCGAACAATTCCGGTTTCTATCAGAATGGTAGCGCCTATGGCGGCACCGCCAACGCTGAAGAAGGTATAGGCGTCAAGTCCAACGGTGGAGATTCGGGCGACGGTGGTACCAGCTATGGTGGTTCGGCAGACTCGACCACGCTGGGCAGCCATGCGTTTGGTGCCGGTGGCGATACCGGCAGCGCCGACGCGGATTCGAGTGGCGGCGCAGGCGGTGATACCGGTGACGCAAATAACGCCAGCATTGGTGTTGGCCTGTCCGGCGCAGGGGCTGACGGTGACAGCACCGGCGGCGACGGCGGCGACGCTGACAGTTCGTCTTCTGCTGACAACGACGGCAGCACAAGCGTTGATGGTGACGGAACCGGCGGTAACGGCGGAAGCGCAGATTCGTTTGGTCTGGGACTGGGCCTTGGTCTGTCCGGCTCGAATGCCTCGGGTAGCGCCGATGGCGGCGACAGCGATTCCGACTCGAACGGCACGGGCTTTGGTCTGGCCGGCAATGACGTAGACGCCGAAGGTTCCGACGGCGGTGACGGCAGCGCCTCGACAGACGGTTCGTCTTCGAATTCCAGCGACAGCACAACCGAAGCCAATGATGCAACTGCTGGCAGTAACGCAGCAGAAGGCAGCGCTGACAGTGGTGCGGACAGCTCGGCTGACGGAACTGGCGGACCTGGCACCGGCGGCGAAGGAACCGGTGGTGAAGGATCCGGTGGCGACGGCACGGGCGGTGACGGTACCGGCGGTGACGGCGAAGGCGGATTTGCCGCTATGGTCGAAGCTGCAATCATGGCCCTGCAGGAAGAGCTTGGCATGGTTGATGCCGAAGCGGGTGAAGGCGGTGACGGAACCGGTGGCGACGGTTCGGGCGGCGATGGCGCTGGTGGCGATGGCTCAGGCGGTGACGGTTCGGGCGGCGATGGTTCCGGTGGAACCGCCGACGCGGATTCGGATGCGCAGGGTGTTGGCGACCAGTCCGCAAGCGGCCCCGACATCAACCAAAGCCCGGGTGACGTGAACGGTGCGTCCAGCAATTCGCAGAACACGGATGGAAGCGGTGGTGATGGCGGATCCAATTCGGCCAACGGCACAGCGGACGCAGCGGGCTCTGGTACGTCTGCAGCAGACGGTGACGGCGGAGCAGGCGGCACAACGACGCCCACATCCACGTCTTCGGGCAATGGTGCCGGGTCTGCTGATGCGGCCAATACCGCCGGTGATGGCGGAGCGGCGGATGTATTCGGTGATGCCGATACAAACGGCGCCGCCGACAGCCTGGCCGAAGCTATCGCCGGATACGGTGGTTCGGGCATGTCCGATAACGATGCCACATCGACCGGTTCGGGCGATGCGACCGGTGCGGCCAGTTCGGGTGCCGGTGGTGCCGGTGGCGCGTCCGCCGCAAATGGCGGAGCCAGCGGATACTCGACCGGCACAGCCATGTCCGGTGACACCATGGGTGGAACCATCACGGGCGGCAGCGCGGCTGGTGCGTATTCGGGTGACGGTGGTGCAGGCGGCAACGCTGGCAACTGGGGCTCGAATAACGGTGGCGATGGCATCGTGACCGGCGAGTCCTATGCCTCGGCAGCGGCTGTTGTCGACACCTCGGCCTTTAACCAGTCGATTGTCATGGGGGCCAACGTGCTTGGCAACTCGGTCGATACGACCATGGTCGGTGGCTCGATGACCTCGTCCTACGCAAGCGACGACAACGACGCATAAGTCAAAAGGCGGGGCCCGCATTATCGGGCCTCGCTGTTTTCGAAAATGCCGGGGCCGCGTGCAGTGGCCCCGGCCCAACTGAACCCAAAGCGGAAATTCTGGCCGGTGCGGGTGAAAAAGGATGACCGACATGGCCCTTGATGCAATTACGGAAACGATAGCGCATTTTGTTGGAACATTTGAACTTACGATCGAACAGGCCCGGCTGCGGGACCAGTATGATGAATTCACTGCCCTGAGGCGAAAAGCTGAAATTGACGGGCTGGACGATCCTGCTGCGATCCATATCAGGGCCGATCTTGATATCCCGGTGGGCGAGTACAAACTCCTCCCATACAATTTTGCCCCACCTCAACCTAACCTGCCACTACCAGATGCGCCGAAGGGGCCTGTACATGAATCGGTGATCATCCTTGGTGGAGATGGGCCGGTTTCCGAGCGTTTTGTACCGGACGACACGATTGGACCGTCATCCGCGCCAGTGCTTGTCATTCTGCGGCCTGACAATGTGCCGTTGGGGTCGGCGGTGAGTTACGTTAAGCAAAAGGTTTTCCTGCGCGACAACGACACGGTGGGCGAGGGTGAATTTCGCGACACGGATGCGCTGATCGCAAAAGGTGAGCAGATGCTGGACATGGCGTTGTCACTTCATGCCGTGGCAAGCCCGTCATTTTCACTCGCGGACTACCAGTCAATCGAGATGGTCGAGGCACTGGCCGAACAGATGTTGAACCCGATGAACGGGGATGTGGATGGAGTCACCGTGTATCAGTTCCATGGCGATGATGCCTTGGGCGTGATCGTCAATGGCGAGCACATGGCCGAAGCACCTGAATGGACCGACCTGTTGCCTGCTTTCCATCAGCCGGATGAAGCGACTGGCGATGAAGCGGACACGCCGTGGCCCGCCGAATGGGATCAGTCCAAGGATTCCGATTTTGACGACGGGCATCTGGTGGTGACCGGTGGTAATCTGGCGATCAATGCAGTGTCTGCGACTATTGGTTGGGTGGATGCTCCGTACATTGTTGTAGGCGGGCAGGCCATCAATCTGACGGTCATCAGTCAGGTCGCGCTTGTTTCCGACTGGGACGTAGGTGCCATGAATGCCGGAAGCGGTACCAACCTGGTTCAGTCTTCGGTGATCGAAGTCGAAGGCAAAGAGGCCGCCTGGCTGGACGATGTCGACGGGACAAGCGGCCAGCCCGCTTATGTTGTTGTCGACTGGGTTCACGGCGATCTGGTGGTCGCGAATTTCATCAACCAGAGTATAGATGCCACCGATATCGATCACATTCAGACCGAAATTTCAGCCACATCCACGCTTTACGTGCTGGGCGACAACGAAATGTACAATGTCGCCGATATCGTGCAGTTGGGGAGCTATTACGATCTGATCATGATCGGCGGAAACATGATTTCAGTCGATGTGCTGGTTCAATCCATGGCCCTTATGGATGACGACATCATCAGCGGCGGAGTGCCCGCGTCGGTGATGGACGGTGATGAAAACCTGCTCATGAACGACGCGTCGGTCAAAACGATCGGCAAGGACATTCACCAGGATATGCAACAGAATATGGCGGACGCGCTTGCCATACCGGAAATGGACATGGACGCGTTGGAAGACGCGCTTCTGAATGATCCGATGTTCGCCGGGATGGAGCAGTTGCGCGTCCTTAAGATCGACGGCGATCTTATACAGGTGAACATCGTCAATCAGGCCACGATGATGCTGGATCAGGATGATATAGACCTGTCCGGCCCGAATGCTGCCGGGGCCGATGTAGTCGCGGGCAGCAACGCCATGCTGAACACCGCGCATCTGACCAAGATGGGTGTGGACTCGACGGTCATGGCAGCTGACGGGTCGTATTCCGATCTGCTGCTGCATCAGGCCAGCCTGATCGACATGCCGGACAACGACGAGATTACCGCGATGACCAATGAGGCAATTGCAGCCATCATGGGTGACATGACCGTCGCGCAACCGGATGCGGCCCTGGCACTGAATACCCCAGCTCTTGATGCAACAACACCTGACGACGGCCTGCAAACCATGCTGGCCTGATCCCCCAAGATTTTTACCGAGTGACCAGAAGGTTTCTACATGTCGTTTGTTTTTTCGTCGCGCCGCCACCCTTTATCCAGCCCGCTGGACAGGCAAGGCGGGTTGGGTCTGAAGCGTCAGGATCCCGAACCTGGGACAGATCCTGCAAAACGGGCCACAGGTGCCACCACCCGACTGCATCTGACGCAGGAGTTCCGAGTGCCTGAACCAGATCAAAACCGGCCGGTTGAAAACGATGCGTTGAAACCGGCCAAAGACCAGAAACACTCATGTGAACAACCGCGCGCTGAACCTCCCCATTGGCGTGCGCCGCCGCAGCCCGTGCAAGACAAGGACATTGCGGGCGGTGGTGACGGGGTGGCTGATGCTGACGGCCCGGATCATGCAACCGCGGACGAAACGACAGCGCGCAAGACCCCCTCTGCGCGCGCGTCCGGCGCGGATCACATGGGCGCGACGATCGAGGCCAAGGCAAACCAGCCACTGTTGCGGACAAACTCCGGCGGCGGTGACGGGAACGGGCCACCCCAAACCTTTCACAAGCGCACCCCGCCCGAGGATTTCCAGCGCACATTGCGGGATTCGATCCGGGCGATCCGGCGTAACCTTGCATTTGTTCTGGTGCTGACCTGCGCGACCAATATTCTGATCCTGTCGATTCCGATCTACCTGTTTCAGATCAGTGACAGGGTTCTGACCAGCCGATCTTTGGATACGCTGATCATGTTGACGGCAATCGTCGCCGGGGCCGTGATCTTTCAGTCAGCCTTTGATGCGGTGCGGCGGTTTACGCTGATGCGAACCGGTGTCGAGGTTGCCGTTCGTTTGGGTGCACCTGTGCTTAGTGCGGCTGCGCACGCGTCGTTGCATGGAAACGGGCGCGAATATCAGACGCTTGGCGATTTGCAGCAACTGCGCGGTTTTCTGGTTTCCGGCACGCTGATCTCGTTTCTGGACGTGCCATTTGCCCCACTGTTCATTTTGATGATCTTTCTCGTGCACCCGCAACTGGGCATGATTGTCGTGGTGACGGCGCTGATCCTAATGACGATTGCGCTGATCAACCAGAAAATGACAGCCAAACCCTTTGCCGAGGCGAACAAAGCGCAGTCCATGGCGAACCTGCATCTGGATTCCATGTCGCGCAACAGCCAGATCATCAACGCCTTGGCCATGATCCCCGAGGCGGTGCGGATCTGGGGGCGGGACACGGCCCAATCCCTGACCTGGCAGGTGCGCGCGCAGGACCGTAACGTGATCTTCGCGGCGATCTCGCGCGCTGTTCGTCTGCTGACACAGATTGGCATTTTGGGATGGGGCGCATTTCTGGCACTGCAGGGAGAGATTACCGGCGGCATGGTGATCGCGGCCTCGATCATTGCCGGGCGCGCTTTTGCGCCCATCGAAGGCTCGATTGAGGGGTGGAACAGCTACCTGCTGACGCGCGCGGCCTATGGGCGGATCAAGGCGCTGCTGTCCACCTCGGCCCTGCAACATGAGAAGTTGCGCCTGCCGCGCCCCGAAGGCCGGTTGGATGTAGAGCGGTTGCTCTATGTCCCCGGCGGAACCAAACGTGTGGTTCTGAACGGGATTACCTTCTCACTCACCCCCGGTGAAACATTGGCCATTATCGGCAATTCAGGTGCGGGCAAAACCACCTTGGGCAAAACCCTTGTCGGGTCCGTTCTGCCCACGTCGGGAAGTGTGCGGCTGGACCTGATGGATATCCGCAACTGGGACCCGCGCCAGTTTGGAGAAAGCATAGGTTATCTGCCGCAGGATGTGCAGCTGTTCCCCGGAACCATCAAGGACAATATCGGCCGGATGCGTGCCGATGCCACGGACGAACAGATACATGACGCCGCTGTTCTGGCCGATGTACACAACATGATCGCAACCTTGCCGCAGGGATATGAGACTGTGGTGGCCTCCGATGGATCGCCTTTATCGGGCGGACAGAAACAACGCATTGCGCTGGCGCGGGCGTTTTTTGGGAACCCACGAATGGTGGTGCTGGACGAGCCGAACTCGAACCTTGACGTTGCCGGGGACAAAGCCTTGGCGCGTGCCATTGAACAGGCGCGCGAAAGCAAGATTACCGTGGTCGTCATCACGCAGAAACCGACCCTGCTGAATGTGGTAGACAAGATCATGTTGCTGACCGATGGGCGCGTCGCATTGTTCGGTCAGCGCGAGCAGGTTCTTCAGCAGATCAACGGGCCGCGCAAACGGACCGGAATTGAAGGGCAACAGGGAGGCTGACCATGAATGACCTCGTACCCGTAAGGCACTCTGCCGGTGAACCTGACGTCTGGTATGCGGAAGTTCCGCGCTCGATCAACCGCTTCATTGTCATCGGTATAATCATGTTGGTCGTCTGTTTTGGCGGTTTCGGAGTGTGGTCCTTCAGCGCCCCGCTGGCGGCGGCGGTCATCGCGCAGGGCAGTTTTGTCGCCACCGGACGCAACAAGATTGTCCAGCACCTTGAGGGCGGGATCATCGAAGACATCAAGGTCACTGAGGGGCAAACGGTTCAGGCAGGTCAGGTGCTGATGACGCTGGATCAGACCTCGGCCCAGGCCAATGAGCGCGAGCTGTTCATCCGCAAACTGCGCTTGCAGGCGATGACCGAGCGGTTGCTGGCGGAATATGGGGAACGGGATCGTCTGGTCTTTACGCCAGATCTGGTCGAGGCCTCCAAAGACGTGGAAGTCATGGCCATTCTCGACGGTCAAATGCTCAGCTTTGATGTGTCGCGCAAGACCTTGCTGAATGATGTGGCACTTTTGGAACGCAATATGGAGGCTTTGAAGATCCGGGCAAGCGGCTTTGAGGCCCAATTGGACAGCATGGTCACACGTGCCGAGATCTTGCAGGAAGAGTACGAGTCCAAAAACCAGCTTTTCCAGAAAGGGCTGGTTCGAAAGGGCGAATTGAACACGATCCGGCGTGTGCAGGCCGAAGCCGAGGGGCAGCAGGCCCGGTTGCAGGCGGAGGCCGCTGAAATCAATCAGATGCTTCTGAAATACCAGGAACAGATTACGCGCACCCGATCCGCCTATCGCGAGGCTGCACTGGATGAATTGGGCGTGGTCGAGGCCGATCTGGAAAGCGTGCGCGAAAAATCCCGTCAGGCCCGTAATGTCCTGGACCGGGCCGTGGTACGGGCTCCGGTGACCGGGACAGTGGTTCGCCTGCATTATCATACTCCGGGTGGTGTGATCGAAACGGGCGAACCCATTGCCGAAATCCTGCCTGCCGATGCGCCGTTGATTATTGAGGCGCAAATCCCACGCACCGAGATTGATAGTGTGGTAACCGGGCAGACCGCCTCGGTGCGACTGATCGCGCTCAATCAGCGCACAACGCCGGTTTTGTACGGAGAAGTCTTTTATGTCTCTGCCGACGCGCTGCTTGAAGAGGCGGCAGGCGTTCCAAAAGAGGTATATCTGGCGCGTATCTCACTTACCCCAGACGAGCTGCACCGGGTCAGCGGCTTTGTTCCGACCCCCGGCATGCCTGCGGAAATTATGATCCAAACCGAGGAACGAACTTTTGCGGCCTATATCGCCAAACCTGTGTCGGACAGCATGTCGCGCGCGTTTCGCGAGCAATAACCTAGGTGCCTAAGGCCGTTGGTTCATCTACCTCAAGTCGCGTTCTGATCCTTTTGGGAAAAGCGTGAAAGTGAGGGTGTGTACCTTTGACGGCGCAAGACTTGGGATTTCACAAGCTCCACATCCTTGGCGGGTTGACGGATCGGCTCAACGGTGGTTGCGAAATCACAGGTTCATGAAGCGCCAGATTTCCGCATCTGATGCAAATCAATGCAAAACACATTCGAATCGAGACATGTTTGGCCGGAAGTCATCATAAGGAACACCCGACCATGTTTCGCCTTGCCGCCATGCTGTATTCACTGATCGCCACTGCCATTTCAGGTTCTGCCGTAATCGCTGTGCTGTCTGCGGGATTGGTTTCCGTCAGCGCAATTGTCGGCGCAGCAGTTACCGGGGCGGTGATCGCTGCTCCGGCATCGTGGATGGTGGCCCGGCGCTTGTACCGGGGCACCTGATCAGGCGTTCAGGAACGTCCGAACCGCTGCTTCGAATTCACGTGGTTTTTCGGCGTGCAGCCAATGCCCGGCTCCGGGTATTTTGGCGAAACGCGCGCCGGAAAACAGCGAGCGGATTTCAGGGCGGTGTTCCGGCAGGACATAATCCGATGCCGCGCCCGACAGGAACAGGGCGGGGCCATTCCATGTGGCGTCCAATTTGGGGAAGCCCATGATCTTTGGCATCTCGGCTGCAAGAACATCCAGATTAAGCAGCCACCGTTTTCCCTTGATATCCAGCGATTGGGTGAAAAAGCTTTGCAACGCTTTCTCAACGCCTTGATCGGCCAGCTGCATTTCCGCATCCGACCGGCGGGTGATGCGCGAAAAATCAACAGCCCGCATGGCCTCGATGAACTGGATTTGGCTGTGCGCGTATTGAACCGGCGCGATGTCGGCGACCACCAGCTTGTTCACCAACCCATTGTGCCGCAGGGCCAGGGTCATGGCAGCCTTTCCGCCCATGGAATGTCCAAGAACATCCGCCACGCCGCCGATCTGTTCTATGACTTCGGCGATATCCTGCGCCAGATGGGGATAATCATGGCTCGGGTCCCACATGCTGTAAGCATGGTTGCGCATGTCCACCGCCACAACCTGCCGTTCGTCTGAAAGCCTTTTGGCAATGACGCCCCAATTCCGAGCAGATCCGTAAAGGCCGTGTGCTATTACCAGCGGTGGGCGGGCGGTCGGTTCGCCATGTACAATCGTGTTCAGCATAGCTTGCGTGATACAAGTGCCTACAGCGGATCACCAGCCCCATTGTAGGTCTTTGTGCTGCAGGCTAGATTGCGGCGGCAGGAGAGAGCCCATGCCTCAGGACCCAGACATTCAGACCCGGATCGCCGAGACGGTGGCCTTGCTGCGTGCCAAGCTTGGCGTGCGCGACAAGACGCTAGAGGCATCCATTCGCAAGGCAAAACGACGTCTGCCGCGCCGGGTGTACCGGCAGGCCATGGTGCTTGCCCGGTCCGAGGCGATGGCGTCGCACCCGAAGATGCGGTTGATTCTGGATACTCCCAAGCTCGTCAGGGCGTCGGACGTAGTGCAGGATCATCTGGGAAGCATCAATCTTGCGGATCGCAGGTGGGGCTGGTTCCTTGGATTGCTGGGGGGGCTGGCTTTCAATCTGTTGGCTCTGACAGCGCTGTTGCTTGTTTTTCTGTGGTGGCGCGATTTGATTTGACTTTCAGACGGCTGCCAAGCTGACGCGTGGCCAGATCCCCCTCTATCGAAGCGACTGCTCAAACAACAAAAAAAACGGCGCCTCAAGAGCGCCGTTTTCTTTTCTTTTTAAACGTTTACAGGTTCGGGTATATGGGGAAGCGGTTGCAGAGGTCTGCGACCTGTGCGCGGACGCGGGCTTCGACTTCGGCGTTGCCGTCTTCGCCGTTGGCGGCCAGGCCGTCGACCACTTCGATGATCCAGTCGGCGATCTGGC
>NZ_JBQERN010000033.1:0-11724 GCF_056535105.1 Ruegeria sp. O5
CTGCCTCGGTCCCATCATCGCCGCACCTCCGCTCATAAAACGAGTGAATCAGCGACAGACCGACCAATCAATGGACTTTTTCAACACTATCTCCGCGGTGTGTGAGTTGAACCAAGCCCGAATTTCGCGCTCTCGGCGAAAGTCAGCAAAGCAGGCTGCGACTGCAGCCTCTGGGTTGGCTGCTGGATGTCGGCTATGGGCCGCCCTTGAAGGCGACCCAAGGTTGCTAGATTTCAATGGCCTCGGCGATTGCTAGCGCGTCCTCAAGCTCGACGCCCAGGTATCGGACTGTGCTGTCCAACTTGGTGTGCCCAAGCAGAAGGTGAACCGCCCGCAAATAGCCAGTCTTCTTGTAGATTTGGGTCACCTTTGTTCGCCTCATCGAATGCGTACCATATGCGCTCGCCTCTAGACCGATCGATGTTACCCAATCTCGGACGATCCGCGCATACTGGCGTGTCGAGATGTGAAGACGCTCGTGGAAGCGGCCCGGCCAAAGGTACTCAGAGCCGACCATGAGTTCATCCTCCATCCACTTCTCGACCGAGGCTCTGGTGCCTTCGGATATTTCAAAGCGCACCGGTTTTTGCGTTTTGCTTTGCAGCACGGAAGCCCGTTCTTTGATCTCGCCAGATGCCATAATGTCGACGATTTTCATCTTCACTAGATCACAGCCGCGCAGCTTGCTGTCGATCAGGGATTTGCCGTCCAAACGGCTGCATGTCTTTGATCGCCGCAGTGTCCCGACTGAACTGAAGAGCTTGGTGGGTGACAAAATCCGGGAAAATACGATTATCGCCAATTGGCCGGATGTGCTGCGCTGCATCGCAACGATGCTTTCAGGCAGGATGCAGCCCAGTCAGCTCCTGAAGAAACTGGCGGCGCGGCCGAGACAACATGATCTGGCCATTGCCCTGCGCGAAATCGGGCGAGTTGAACGGACACTCTTCATCATCGAATGGGCGCTCGACACGGACATGCAGCGCCGTGCCAATATTGGCCTCAATAAAGGTGAAGCGCACCATGCTCTGAAAAGTGCCCTACGGATCGGTCGCCAGGGGGAAATCCGCGACCGCACCGCGGAGGGCCAACACTTCAGGATTGCAGGGCTGAACTTGCTCACCGCCATCATAATTTATTGGAATACGAAACAGCTTGGTGTCGCTGTCGCGCAGCGGAAAAGGGCCGGGTTGGATACCCCAGCATACCTCCTCGCGCACATCTCGCCTCTTGGCTGGGCCCATATCATTCTCACAGGCGAATGTAGATGGCGGAAGATGAAAGCGGGAAACCTGTGAATTCTCAAGCGCCGACAACACCAGATATTGATGCACCCTGCGGAGAAAGGGGAAGGAAAGCCCATTTTGGCGAAGCTAAACAAGCCCATGAATCTTAGCGAAGGGATCCCAGTTTTTGTCTTCATGCCAGGTGTATTCACACCATTTGGCAACTTGATCAGCGGTTGCCTTCCCGTGCATTACAGCTATTGCCCCAAGCGTCATATCCATGCCAGCGGAGACACCAGATGATGTGATGAACGGCCCGTCTTCGACCCATCTGGCCTGCCGAAGCCAGTCAACTTTGGGCCCTTGATCTGCGACCCATGCGAATGCGGATTTGTTCGTGGTCGCTCGGCGATTGTCCAGAACGCCCGCCTTAGCCAGCAAGGCACTCCCAGTGCAAACACTTAGGGTATACTCTGCGTTTGTAGAGACTTCGGCAATCCAATCCAGAATTCTCGCGTTATTGACCTCGTGTCTTGTACCCGCTCCACCGGGCACGAAAAGTAGATCGTAGTCGGCACCGTCGTCGATGGCACAATCAGCATGTGCCGATAGCCTTTGATTGCTTTCAACCGGGCCAGTCGTCTCGGCGACAAGACTGAGGCTGAATTCATCGCTAAGAAGCCCAAACATTTCCATAGGGCCAAATACATCTAGCAACTCAAACCCTGGGAAAATCAAAGCACCAATTCTACGCATCAATCCGCTCCACCGCCTGATACCACAGACGCTACAGTTTCGACGAATGGACGAAAAGCCCGCTTCTTGCCATTTCGAACAACGTGTTGAGAATGATCCGTGTCCAATATGCGGAGAACCCCTTAACGCCCTATTCTGCACTCAGCCGGACTCGACCCCCCTTCCGATAAATCCTCAAATGTCGCGAGCCTCAATTCCAAACCCGCGACTTCGTTGTCCCGACAGAAACGGCAACAGCTTGTTTTTTGGTTAGATTTCCGGCACACTGTCCTGCAACTATTGGATTAAGTCGTATAGAGACCAAATAGGACCCAAGGGGGAATGCCAAACCAGCTTTTATCGCTTGTTGGGCGCGTTTCGTTGCAAGTTAATGAAGTACACTTGACGATCGCCAACCAAAAGGCCCGTTCTATACTTGCCCTGATCGCCCTAAGCGATCATCGTGAGATTTCGCGACAATCCCTTTGTGCTTTGTTGTGGCCGGAATCCGAGCCTCATCGGGCACGGGCGTCGCTGCGCCAAACACTTCGTCGGCTACGGCTGGATCTGGCCAGTCAAGCTGCAAACGTGATCAGCGAACGCGGGAACCACTTGCAACTTGCGCAAGAGGATATCGCGATTGACCATGAACTCATTCTCACGGCGGTTCGAAACAACATAATCCCCGAGCAACTGATGAGTACCCAGAGCGTCGTAGAGAGCTTTCTTGCCGACCTTTATGGCATCACCGCCGACTTGGACTCTTGGATTGCCGTCCAGCGAAACAGACTCCAAAGCGAGCTTGAAGATCTTCTTGCGATACAACTTACAAACGACGTGGCAACCGAGCTGGTGCGAGATGCTTGCAAGGCCCTTTTGATCCTTGACCCAACAAACGAGGCCGCATGTCGCGCATTGATGCTCCACTACGTGGCGACAGGCGAAACCGCTCCTGCCATTCGAACCTACGATACGCTTTACCGAGTTCTGGGCGAAGAATATGATGTTGAGCCGATGCCGGAGACAATCGACCTAATTTCTGACATCAAGCTTGGTAGAAAGATCGTCTCACTTGGATCGCTACAGACGAAAAATCCAACCTCTGTAACTGTTCGAGACCGCCCCACTATTCGCATGTCCCGGTTTCACACCGGTTCAGATCGTCCGATTTCCGACATCTCCAGCGCCTTCTTCCAGGACCTTCTGGCAATATTGATTCGATTCCGCGAGTGGGATGTCATAGAGGACTCTGACAATTACACCCCCGCTGATCACTATGTTTTACAAGGGGTTGAAAGCCTCGCTGGTGGCGACAAACCGATTTTGACTATCGTGTTGAAACGTGAAAGCACCGGCCAATATCTATGGAGTGAACAGCACGAAATCGCCCGTGAATCCTGGACCTCCAAACACGCCATCATAGCGCGGCGTCTCGCAACCGCCATCAACAGCAACATAAGCACCGACAGGCTGATGCGTCGCAGCGACTTAGCCCCCCAGTCTCAAACTGCCTTTGATCGATGGCTGCATTGCCAAAAACTGAACTCTGTCTGGAGCCCGGAGGCCGGATTGGAAATTCCTAAACTACTCGAAGCTATAATCGAAGACGAGCCCATGTTTGCACCGGCCCACGCCGAACTGGCCGCAAATTACAATTCCCGCCACATCTTCTTTCCAGGGCTGCATCGAACAGTTAAATTTCGACAAAAAGCCCTGTACCACGCGCGGATAGCGCTTGAAATCGATCCGCTTGAAACCCGTGCTCAGCGTGTTATGGCCTGGACGCATTTGATGAGCGGTGAATTCGACCATGCGGAGTTTCATTTCAGACAGGCCCTCGACCTCAATGTGATAAATCCATTTACTTTGGTATCCAGCGCACAGGGCCTAGCTTTCTGTGGTCGAACAGAACGCGCATTTGAGTTGATCGAGGCCGCAAACGAACTGCAACACACTCTACCGGATTTTCTCAACGGTTATTTGGTTGGTATTAACTTTCTCGATGGGCGCTACGAAGAGGCCGTGCGCGCATCAAGACTCGCGGATGGTGCAATCTCCAATCTTTTGGGCTGGGAAGCCTCTGCCCTTTGGCACCTCGGGCGTCAATCCGAGGCTATCGAAACCACAGAGCGTATGGTCGAAAGGCTGCGACCGGATTGGATCAACACTGAAAAACCAACCCGCGACAGTTTTGCGGATTGGTTCATAGACAGCTTTCCAATCCGCAATGCGGATCAGCGGTCAAAGCTTGATCAGGGCTTTCGCGCGGCCCTGGCCAAGGTCGAAGTCTAAACTACTGGCATTGTGTGACGCAGTACTCGCCCATCTTGAAGAAGTAAAATTCCTCGGCGTCAGGGGGGCTTGAGGCCAGCATCTTGATCGCGTCGCCAAGCTGCTCGGACGTCATGGTCCCGCTGGGATCCAACTTTCGGATCACGGCCGCCGCCGCAACTGGCAGTTCTTCTTCTCTATAATCGTAACGCGCACTGCCCAAACTTGGCCTTGTGTCTGCGATAATATCCTTATGCGGTACGACCACAAATTTTACTTGGTGATCGTCGGGTTCGTGTAGGAGAACAATCTCCTCAACGTCGGGTCCGCCCACCCTTGTAATGCGGCTGAGGATGTAATCTTCCACACCTGTCAGATTACGGTCATCCGCCCTTTCTTTGATCTTTTTCCCGATTTCGGCTGCCGCGCCATAATCCCTTGCATGAGTTGCCTTTACCATAACTAGATCCTTTCCTTCAGAGCTAAACTTGGTTTGTTGTTGTGAGGATTTCGATAAACTTGTGCTTCACCATTTCCTCTTCTTTATTGGTTAAGCAGACGCGTTGCTCTGCCTGTTTCAATGCGCCGAACAGCCACGGCGACAGCAGTTTGGTGCCCGTAGGACCCAGATGGCCTGCAGGCGTTTCTTTGGCGGCTTCCTGCATCAAGTCGATGAGAAGCGGTGGAAACCTGGTGACTTGCTCTTGCTGCTGGGCACGCGCGATCGCATTAGCATCTGCGTCCGGCAAAAGGCTGACGCGGGCAATCGCCGCTTGAAGCCTTTCGACAAAACCCTCAGAAACGAATTCGAGAAGCCTTTTGTCAACATCCGGTCCATGCAAGATTTCCAGAACGCGCTCAAGATCCGCCCGCAGCAAATGGGCACCGTCACGACCGCGCGTCATGCCTGCTGCAAAGCCGGCTACGTATCTCGTCCGAAGCTTGTTGCGGTCCTTGCCGCCGAAATCAAAGAATTTTCTCCAATCTAGGATCCATTCCTTGTTGATGTTGTCCACCAAGCGTTCCGACGCTACCTGCAACACTTCAGACAGGCTTTCGACCCGCGATCCCGAAAATTCATAGTGGGCCCGCGGCAAGCAGTGCAGACACCGTATCGCGACGCGCGCCTCGGCGCTTGGCAGGCCCGTGATAGGGTCCACCCAATCGTCAGTCGCTGCAACCAGTTTCGGTGCCACAACATCAGTGCCATCAGCTTTCACTTCTTCAGATTTTTCCTTTTCTTTTAGTATGATGGGATGAATGTCGTTTCTGATGACCTTGTGCCACGTCGCCGTGACAATCCTTTTTGCACTCGCAAAACTCGCTCGTATTTCGGCGCTTGTCGGTTTTGCAATCTGCGCAATCAGCTGATCGTAGATACAATTGTGAAACAACATCCAGACAGCAGTGATTTGCGCCAGAATTGTATGTGAATCGTTGCGCCGATCCGCAATGATTGCCTCGCGCCTCGTGAATCCTGGATCACAACTCTGAACCCCGTTGCCATTTGGCGCCGCGCATTCTGAAGCGCGGGGCAGATCAAGGCCAAATTGGCGATTCCCATCAAGGGATCTGAATGTGCCAAGCCTGAATTTCGGTCGAAACACCGGACGATCCTTTTCAGACTCATCCTGTTCACGGACCTGATATAGCAACGGCTGCACATCGGGGCCGCGTCCGTAAATCGTTTCCAGCATCAAGGGCCGTCGTACAAGGTTCTCGTAGGGTTCATGTTTGCAACCCGTCTCAACTGTCTGGATAAGATCATGCGCCATCAACTGTGCGAGATAGACATTGCCTGACGGGATGGGCCATTCCCGTTGTATGTGATCAGCAATACTGTGGTCTTTTTGAAATTCCTTGAGCAGGGTCGCGTACGCCTCGGCGAGCGTCGCACCCTCGTAATCCGTTCCATCAAGATGAAGAATGTAGCGAACTTGTTCATTCAGCTTTTCAATAAGTTCTGCCGGAATTTTTCCTAAACCGTGTGCTGACATACCAACTTCCTTCCGCTCGAGAATCAAACTATTTTCCAACGCGTGACAGCAGCGTGACTCAATCCAAAGCTGCAAGATAGTATTGACATGACCATCGATCGATTAGCCCGTGAAATTGGCGAACCTGTTATAGTCATCCCCCCTTACGCGCCTCAATGGAGGGTTTCCCTGATAGAACTTCCGGGTGGTGGTTCAGTTTCCGGCAAAGGTGAAACTGAATCCGCGGCCCGTGCATCTTGCCTCGGTGAAGCTGCCGAAATCTTGTCGGCCCACAGGCAGCCACAGGATCGAGATTTTCTCGCCACTGATCTGGCCACTCAAAACCGCTGGTCCGTTGACGCGGCCACTGTGACAATTACTGACAAAGCCGACGCCAAAGACCCCGGTACAGAAGGCTGCGCGGCGGGCAAGGACCTCCGATCTGCGATCGCGGGCGCCCTATTGGAAAGAATCGAACGCCACACCATTGCGCGATGGTGGCTGGGTCATATTCCTGCGTACCATTTGTCGACCTCGTGGCAGGAGATCTGGGATGTAGACGGGATGATCAAGCGAGCCAGACAAGGCGCTCAACAGACGAGAGTTACCCGCTTCTTCCTCCTTGAAAGCCTCGCGGGCATCACTACGATTGTAGCCTGTTCGATCGATCAACTTAACCAGCTTCCCATCATTGGAGTGGCGGCGTCGTGGGATCCCGCCGAGGCGGTACGCGCGGCCTTTTCCGAACTGGTCCAGATGGAATTTGGCCTAGTTCTGGCAATTCAAGCCGCCCGACAAGGTAAATTGCAAAATCATCACAGGCTACTTCTACGGCGTTGCCAGCTTTTCGAAAATCAAAAAGCCGCGCTATTGAATCCGCAAGACCGGCGTGCGCTCTCTCCAGCCAACACGTCACATGTTGCAGAGATTGCCGTCGCCATTGGCGGTCCTGTTTGGTGGGTCAATTTGACCCGAAAAAACATCGGCGTTCCGGTGGTTCGAGTCGTGGCCGAAAACCTTACCGGTGCTCGTGTACTCAAATTTGGACCGGATGGTGGGCCGCTTTGATACGCAACTACACACGATTCCCCCAATAATTCCAACAGTTATTACCGGGTAAACGCGGGGGTCACGGTCGAGTCACGCCCCCCGTTTTAGATTGGTTTCATTAGCAGCGCCAAATGCAGCGCTCGTCATAACATCAAACGTTTTTGTTGGGGGACCCTTATGAAAACCAAGGTAAAATTCGCACTATTGTGTGCAGTTGGCGTGTCCGCTGCGGCCTGCACGACTGATCGACGGGATTTTGAAGGTCTGTCCGTCAGCAGCAAGAACCAATCTCGCCCGACCGCGGCCGTACGTTATTTGTCTGCCTGCCCGACTGATATGACCGAACCGATTGCAGAAATCGTACCCGCAAGAGAACCAGATCGCGCCAAATCAAGAGGCGTCGGGGGTGCAGCAGTCGCAATTGGCGTCGACTTCGCTGTTGAGGCCGTCTCAATCGGTCTCAAACGTGCTCAAACCAATCTCAACGGTCACTTTCTGGCCAGTGGCGCGCATGTCGGCGGCCCGGAGCAAGTAAGATTGGCAACCCGCAACGCGACTGACGGTGATGGTTGTATTGTGATCTATCACGGACCATCCGGCGCGTCGACCCAGAGTACAATTGGGGAGGGCTTATCCGTTGACGTTGTACGATCCCTCGGGCTGAGTGATCAGCCGGCATTCTATTTGGAGCTCAAAGCTTCATCTGACACTGGTGCACGCGTGCTTCGTATGAACCATCTGCAATATGCCGATACCTCTGCGCTCAACCGAGGAAACGGCCGTAAAACTGTCACCGTCGCTCTAGGATTTGGCGCTCCCAAAAAATCCGCCAACGACCCGGCGACTGGAGTTGAGGTATATCTCTTCAATCTTGGCCGTCTGCAGGTTGGCTCTTCCTACGTTGCAGATCCGACCCTCGTTGCTGTTTCTGAAAAGACGGCAAAAGGTGCCTTCAACATGGTTGCAAAAGTCTCAGAGAGCCAAGATCCGTCGATTGCATTGGAGGCTATGTCGACGGCCTTTGAGAACAACAAATCCGATCTCGCAAAAGCGCTGAAGGAAGCAATCAACTGACCAAAAAAGTCAGAACAAGAAGGAATTAACGACACAACTGACCGACGTTCAGGCACCGCCTCAATGGCGACTCATCGCGGACCGCAACATCCGATGCCACAGAGCAGAGAACCGGTTCGCGATTTCAGAACGAAAATAGAGAGAACGGCGACATGAAAAACTTCCTGACAGACTACCCCCCTGAACAAGAACCGCAGGGTCTCAAAGTTAAAACCATGTCAGACATGACAATGGAACAGGCGGCCCGATACCCTGATATCGGTGCCCAGCCGGATCCGGAAGCTCCCGATTTTAGGCAACATCTGACCATACGCAAGAATGATAGATCAGGTGCGCGCAGTTTCGGCACTTCTGACGTGACATGGCCTTCGGACGATCGTGAAGCGCCAGACTACGCTTATCTGGTCGATGCGCCAGAAGCATCCAATTTCCAACTGACACCAAATGTATTGGAAATGCTCTTTGTTGCTGGTCACTATCAACCTTACCGTACCAATGGCGTGATCGCTTTTGCCCTGCGCGGTGCCGAATTAGTGTCAGGTGACCAGGCTGAGAACGTGTCTACCGTTCAACTAAGGACCACGCGACCAGATCACAGAAATTTCCGTTGTGTTATTGGGTTTTACTTCACGGCGACGCACCGACTGAACGTTTACACCGGCTCCACGGTTCCATGCCGAAAGGCTATTGCCGGGTACGCAAATGGTGGCTCCGCCTGCAACATGTTGCCAACAGGGATGCATTCCTTCTACATCTGGCGGCACCGCAGTATCCAGCCCGCCCTACGCATGGGCCTCTCCAGTGCTGATCCCGAATCCGGGGCCGATGCAACCGTCTTGCGCTCAACCAATGACGCGCAGATGGAGACATTGGATATCTTCGATTTATCACAACCCTACGACAACGTTCATTGCTCATACTACCTGTCCGAAAACGCCGACCTGGGAGCGCGGTATTCGTCTTGGGGTTGCCTGACCGTCAGAGGCCACAGCACCCCTTCTGATCAATGGGAAAGGTTTCAGAGGGTATTGACATCAATTGGTTCCAGGCAGCGTGTAGATCTTCTTCTAGCCACTGGCAAAGAAGCTGTCCTTGCCGCAAACGGGCAAACTACCGCCCTGGAAGCGTTACGCTTTGGTTCGCGCGGCCAAGAGGTTAATCGGCTGCAAAGCCATCTCGGCCTGACCGAGACCGGCTATCTGGGCGCGAAAACCCTTGATCTTATGACCGGCGCTGAACGAGCCCACAATCAAGCCTCAGGCAACGGGCGGCGAGCAACCGGCATCTACACTCCAGCGCTAGACAACAGCACCAACTGGGGAGTGTTCACCTAGAGGTCTGCGCTGCGCCACCTCGCGGCGCAGACAATCCTGATTTTTTAACCAAGGAGACCAAATTATGTCAAAAAAAGCAGTTTGTATTGGGATCAATGACTACCCTGGATCCGGCAACGACCTGAACGGGTGTGTCAACGACATGAACGACTGGGCCGATTTGCTCACTGAATACTTCGGGTATGACGTAGCGGTCATGGCCGACGAACAGGCAACCGCCAGCGCAATCCTGGAAGCGCTCGCATCGCTCGTGGACAACGCTGTTGCAGGCGACAACATCGTACTAACATTCTCGGGCCACGGAACCTACATTCTTGATCAAAATGATCACGACGAACCCGACAACTACGACGAGGCGATTTGCGCACATAACCGCAACATCGTGGACGACGAGATTCGCGAGATCATCGATCGGCTAACAGATGGTGTGTTTCTGACAATTATCAGCGACTCCTGCCATTCCGGAACAGTGTCACGGTTTATGCTCGACGGTTCCCGAACCGACAATCAGCCTGTCGCGCCAAACTACCCTACACTGGTGCGGTACATGCCGATGACGAACCATCGGAGATGGGATACGCATATGGTACCAACACGCCATCGCTCCTTTGGCAGCGGCGCCAATATGAACCATCTTTTGTTGACCGGTTGCACCGCCGTTGAACTGTCGTATGACGCTTGGATTAACAGTCGCTACAACGGCGCTATGTCTGCCAATGCAATCGCGTTAATTAGGCAAAATCCCGACATTACCTATGCCGATTTCCATACGCAGCTGAGAGGCGTTCTGCCAAGTCGGAACTATCCTCAGACACCGCAACTTGAGGGCCCCGAGGCTCTTCGCAATCGAACTATTTTCAGCTGAGGAAAGTCTATTGCTGTATCAGTGCGGCGGACAAAAAATTCTCCAGAAAAACACCGATTTCACTGGTCTTCGGGCGGTCGTTGGGGATGTGTCGCAAACTCTGGTGTCTAGTTGACGAGCCTGCGTGATCTGAGGTTTGTACTGGTCGAAGTTTTTCGAACAGGTTTTTGAGCATGATCTCGTTAAAGGGCGACCGTGTTGCACGAATAGCGCTTGGGCCGCATTTGCCCCTTTCCCCGGTTCGTTATGCGACACGTTCATAGGTCGCACGACCTAGACGGGTCATGCGGTTGAGGGCTTTGACAGCGATGCGGGCTTCGGTTGTCTGGGTCTCCATGTTGCGGCTGCGCAGTTCCAGTCCGATGACCTGTTTGTATCGCCCGATCTGGGCCTCGCCGCGCGATCTCTGACCATAACCGGTGGCCTTCTGCCATGCCATTCGGCCAGTTTCGGTTATCATGTCGATATGGGCGTTACGTGCCTGGCAATCTCCGGGAACGGCGTTCTTCGGCGGCGGAATAATCAGCTCGACATCCGGGCCAAACGCATGCCGGTTGGTCGCGACGGTTGGTACACCATCATAAGCCCCGTCACCGATGAAACGGCGCACCGGACCGGACACCTCGGCAAGAAGGTCGGGCAGAGCGCCGGGGTCCCTGACCTGCTGGGGTGTCAGGCAGGACGCCACAAGCTCGCCGCTCTCCGGATCGAAGCCGATATGCAGTTTGCGCCATATTTTGCAGGCCTTCGGTAGCCCGTGCTTCTCCCGCATCCACTCGCGGCCACCGTGGACACGCAGCCCTGTGCTGTCCACAACCGGCGCGATCGGACCACTGGCTGTTCGGATGTCAGGCGCGATCTGAAGCGATGGCGCACGCCGGCAAAGCGTCGAAAAATCCGGCACGGGGAGGTCCGTCTGCATGAGCCGCAGCAGACTGCGGACAAAGCCCTGCGTTTGGCGAAGCGGTAAGCCGAACACGGCGCGCAAGGTCAAACAGGTCTCAATCGACAGATCAGAATATCGTTGTTGACCACCGCGCTTGCCGGAGCGCACTGCGCACCATCCAGACACCGCGTCTTCGCTGAACCAGACCGTTACGTCACTGAGCCTCCCCAACTGAACTGGTCCACCGCTATGTTTAGGAAACGGAGGACCACGAATGGCAAACAAGCGACCGAAGCCCGAAGAGATT
>NZ_JBQERN010000034.1:0-10829 GCF_056535105.1 Ruegeria sp. O5
GCCCGCCGGCACCTGAAACCATCATCCCGATGGATCACAGGCCGATGATGCACTAACAATCAACTTGGACCAGTCAGATGAGGCTGCTCAGGTGGCTGACAAAAGTGACGACTGCAATCTGAAACACGAACCGAACTATTGGCCGGGCTGTATACTGCTGTGCGGCGAAACGATTGGCAACGTTTCCAACTGTCAGAATACCAAACCAATGACGGTTCGCGTGTGGCGTAAGAAAAATAAGATTTGCCGAGATCGCCGAAGCGGGTGGTTTTGGTCACAATAAGGGTTGGTAAGGATGCCAGATTTATCAGAATATCGCCGGTTGGCCCGTGAAATCTCTGTCGATGCCGTGGCATTGGTGCCGGGTCCGAATTTCGACCGAGCCATGGGCAAGTCTTTCATGACTAACGAACGCCCCATCGTGGTTGTGATCCCCGCATCAGGAGAACCCGCTGCCATTGTTCCAAATCTGGAACTTGGCTCGTGGGATCAATTAAGGTTCGAAGGAGCGGTATTCGATTGGCGGGATGAGGCGGGTTACAAAGGGGCTTTCACCGCTTTGGCGAACCACCTGAGCATCGCGTCCCTTGCAGTTGAAGGACAGGTCATGCGTGTTTTTGTCTCTGACGCGCTGACCGAAGCTATGCCTGGGTTACAAATAACTGATGCGGAACACCAAATCTCGAACCTGCGACTGATCAAGTCCAGCAAGGATGTGGCCTCCATGCAAGCTGCGATCACCATCTCGGAACGTGCGCTTGAGCGGGTTATCGGAAAGGTACACGCAGGTCAGACCGAGAAACAGATCGAACAGGATTTGATCCAGGCAATGTTTGCCGAAGGTGCCGATTCACTGGCCTTTACACCGATTGTGGTCGCTGCCGACAACTCGGCCCGACCACATGGGAAAGCGCGTATGGATTATCGGATTCAAACCGGCGATGCGCTGCTCTTTGACTTTGGCGCGCGCAAGGATGGATTTGTCGCGGATATCACGCGAACCTTTTTCGTTGGCGAAGTCTCAGATGAGGGCAAGGCCGTCTACGAAACTGTATTGCGAGCAAATCAGATGGGTCTGAACGTGTGTCGCCCCGGTGTGACGGCCCATGATATCGATGATGCAGTCATCGGCGTTCTTGAAGCGTCCCCTTTCGCCAATCGCATCCGCACCAAGACAGGCCACGGATTGGGTCGGGATGTGCACGAGGCTCCATATATCATGCGCGGAAACAACCAGGTAATGCGCGCAGGCATGGTCTGGACCAACGAACCGGGTCTGTATGACCTGGGCAATTTCGGTGTCCGTATTGAAGATGACGTCTTGGTCACAGAAGACGGGTGCCAATCACTGACCAGTTTCCCGAAAGAGCTTATTGTCCTGGGGGCGGGACGTCGATAACCGGGCTGTCCCATCCACACGGTTGGCGGTCAGTGGATGGCTGCCAACATGATGCGGGTTGGATATGTCGCAAAGCACTGATTGTGAGGCATTGTCTTGGCAATCGCAGGGCACGGGTTCCCCTTCTGCCATGTCTTATCAAGTACAGGAAGTTGGGCTATTGTACCTGGCATTGCGCCTACACATGACGCGTCTAAAGCGCTGGCAACCTGTTTCATATGGATGTTGCGAATTTCAGGCAAAAAGACGCGTTGACCACAAAACTGAAAGGTGACCCATGTCTTTCTCAAGCCGTTCTTCAATTTCACGACGCCGCTTCCTTGCCACGACAACCGCTGGTGCGGCGGCAATTACCCTGCACCCGTTTTCGGTGGCGGCGGCCAATAATCAGGCGCATCTGCGCATCATGGAAACCACCGATATCCATGTCCATGTGTTTCCTTATGATTACTATGCGGACAAACCCCGCGACACGGTGGGCCTGTCCCGCACAGCGTCGATCATCAACGAAATCCGATCTGAGGCGACAAACTCGCTCTTGGTGGACAACGGCGATTTTCTGCAAGGTAACCCGATGGGCGACTACATCGCTTACGAGCGCGGCATGAAGGACGGCGACAGCCATCCCATCATCACGGCCTTCAATACGGTCGGGTATGATGCCGCGACGCTGGGCAATCACGAGTTCAACTACGGTCTGGATTTCCTGAACAAGGCTTTGGCCGGTGCCGAGTTCCCTGTTGTTCTGGCCAACGTCGCCAAGGAAAAAGGTGCAAACCCGCGTGACGACAAGACCCTTGTTCAGGCCTATGCCATCCTCGACCGTGAAATCGAGATGGGCGACGGCACCAAACATCCGATCAGGATCGGTGTCATCGGTTTTACCCCGCCACAAATCGTGAACTGGGACCGCAGGCACCTGGAGGGCAATGTTCAGGCCCGCGATATCGTCGAGACGGCTCAGGCCTATGTACCCGAGATGAAGGAACAGGGATGTGACCTGATCATCGCCCTGTCGCATTCGGGGATCGGGGGGGCCGATCATGAGGACGGCATGGAAAACGCATCGGTGGTTCTGGCAGGGGTCGACGGGATCGACGCGCTGGTCACCGGCCACAATCACCTGGTTTTCCCGTCACCGACATTTGCTGACCGCCCCGGGATCGACGTGGAAAAAGGCACGCTGATGGGCAAACCTGCCGTCATGGGCGGTTTCTGGGGGTCGCATCTTGGCCTGCTGGACCTGCTTTTGGAACGGGACGGCAATGAATGGCGCGTCGTTACCACAACCTCCGAGGCGCGCCCGATATCCAAACGTAACGAAGATCGATCAATCACCGCTCTGGTCGAAGATGATCAGAAGGTTCTGGAATCGGTTGCGAAAGCTCATGACGAAACGCTGGCCTATGTTCGACGCGCGGTCGGCAAGACCTCGGCCCCACTGCACAGCTATTTTGCGTTGGTCGCGGATGATCCGTCTGTGCAGATCGTCTCGATCGCGCAGAAATGGTATGTCGAAGACATGCTGAAAGGCACCGAGCATGAAGGGCTGCCGATCCTGTCTGCGGCAGCACCGTTCAAGGCTGGTGGCCGCGGCGGTCCGGAGTATTACACCGATGTCCCGGTCGGGGACGTTGCCATCAAGAACGTGGCCGATCTGTACCTCTACCCGAATACCGTCCGTGCGGTTCGCGTGAACGGGGCGCAGGTGCGTGGCTGGCTGGAACGCTCGGCCGGTATGTTCAATCAGGTTGAAGCTGGGTCCAAGGATGCGATCCTTCTGAACCCCGAGTTCCCGTCGTACAATTTCGACGTGATGGACGGTGTGACCTATCAGATCGACCTGTCGCAACCGTCGCGCTTTGGACCAAAGGGCGAAGAGGTGAACCCCGACGCAGCACGGATCGTGAACCTTGCCTTCAATGGCGCGCCTGTTACGGATGACATGGAGTTCATCATTGCCACCAACAATTACCGTGCATCCGGTGGTGGCGCGTTCCCGGGCGCAATGGGCGACACGATCGTGTTCGAAGCACCGGACACCAACCGCGACGTCATTGTTCGCTACATTGTCGAACAGGGCACAATCGATCCCAAAGCGGATGCCAACTGGTCGTTTTCACCGTTGGAGGACACCACGGTGTTGTTCGAGACGGGTCCAAAAGCCCGCGACTATATGGGCGACGTCAAAGGTGTGGCAATCGAGGACGCCGGGGAAGGCGCCGACGGTTTCGCAGCCTTCCGCATTAAGCTCTGATCCGAAAGAAATGTCGCAACG
The DNA here is from genome assembly GCF_056535105.1 of Ruegeria sp. O5. Classification (NCBI taxonomy): domain Bacteria; kingdom Pseudomonadati; phylum Pseudomonadota; class Alphaproteobacteria; order Rhodobacterales; family Roseobacteraceae; genus Ruegeria; species Ruegeria sp. O5. The sequence continues at coordinate 3,678 of NZ_JBQERN010000034.1, forward strand.
ATAACCTGCCCCGCCACCTTGGTAACTCGGTGGCGGGTTTGCGCTGAACACCCGTACAGCTCGAAGGCATCTGCCCCTGCAGAGTCAGATGCCACATTTTCAATTCGCGTTCCCGACAAGCGTCGTGGCGGCAGGTCATAGAACTTAGCGAACCGTTGGATCACCAACAGAGCTTCTGCGCTCCCAGTTCTGTCAAAGAAGCTGAATGGATGAAGGCAGGGGCAAGTTGGTGAAATTTGTATTCAAAGATCTCGCGGCAAAGGGAGATTGAATACCCTATGGCAGGTAAAAAGTAGTCGCCTGCTGAACGGCATCTTGTTTCTCAGTTTTTTGCAAAGGCGACGGGCTGCGATCTGTAAAGCACAGCAACAAAAGGTCTTTCAGCTTCTGAACTACATTCGATACCATGAAAGACTCCGCTCTGTTGATTTTGAGTTCCTGTAATCCCGTCAGTTTGTTCAGTCTCATTTGTACCAGAGGCCGAATTGAAGATTTTGCCTTTCCCGTTACTTTCGTCAGCGTTTTAAGCCTGAGTGCAGTTGGATATTACAACGCCATCGGCCAATTCCAAATTCTATTGTACGCCGTGCGCCATCGGACTCGTTGTCTTACGTCGCACTTTGGGGTCTTCATCGCTGTCTCGGCTAGCCTCTTTTTACTTACTGCCGAGTTTTGACTGATCCGACGTGTCAACTCTCGGCCTTGATAGCAGCGATCACAATGTCGATTGCGTGGTCCAGATCCGATTGTGAGATGGTCAGCGGCGGCGACAATGTCAGAACGCATCCCTGACTGATCTTATAGCTCAAACCGGCCTCCAGACAGGCGTAGTAAATCCGTTCGGCACGCGCATTGCCCGGTATCTTTTCAACGCGATCATCAACGATTTCGACCCCGAACATCAAACCCCTTCCCCGGATGTCTCCGACGGTGGGTACGTTCTGAAGTTCGTCCATCAGACGACCAATTGCGTGCTCACCCAGCGTGGCCGACCGATGAACCAACCCCTCATCTTCGATGATCTGAAGTGTTGTCAAAGCGGCCCGCGCGGTGACCGGGTTCTTTTCGTGTGTGTAATGACCGATGGCAAAATCTCCGCAGACGTCCAATTGTTTGCGGGCAACACAAGCGGCAATGGGCAGGATACCACCGCCAAGCGCTTTTCCAAGCGTCACAATGTCGGGAATGATCTCGTCATGTTCAAAGGCGAACATCCTGCCGGTTTTGCCAAGGCCGGTCGGGATTTCATCCATGATCAAAAGCGCGCCGTGACGATTGCACGCCTCTCGCACGGATTTCCAAAACCCCGGCGGTGGTACATTGGGCACCGCGCGCATCGGTTCGGCTATGACTGCGGCCACATCTCCTTCACGCTCCAGAACATATTCGACCATTTTCGCGCAGGCCAACCCGCAGGTTTCCGGTCCCGCGTGATTGTATGGGCAACGGTAGCAGGCGAAGGGCGCGACATGTTCAGTGCCCGACAAGAGGGGGCCCGCGATATGACTGCGGAACGTCGCCTCGCCACCGACGCTTGCGGCGCCAAAGCCCGCGCCATGGAAGGCATCCCAGAAGCTGATTGTTTTGAACCGACCGGTCGCGGCACGCGCGATTTTGAGGGCAACCTCGTTGGCGTCAGAGCCGCCAGTGGTAAAGAGCATCTTCCCCAGATCGCCAGGCACGATATCTGCCAGTTTTTCTGCCAAATCCACTGCCGGGTCATTGGTAAAGCGGCGGGGTGCAAAAGGAAGATCATCAAGTTGCGCTTTGATGGCGGCTATCAGACGCGGGTGCCCATAGCCTATGTGATGCACCGAGTTGCCATGGAAATCCATGTACCGGCGACCCTCCATATCCTCGATCCAGATCCCCTCGGCCTTTGCAATAGTGCTGACGCAGGGTGATGACAGAGATTGATGCAGAAACACATCCGCATCGCGTTTGAGCAGAGGTGCCGACTTCGGTCCCATGGACTTTCGCAACCATGCCTTGCGCGCTTCGGATGTGTTTGATTCCCCTTCCGTGTGGACAATCTGTGGCATGTCCGCTCCTCATTTCTGTCATCAAAAGATGCGGGCCCCAAAAGGCCCGCCAGTATCAGGGAGGATATGAGGCGCCCTTCCCGTCTGTGGGGAAAGGGCGCAAGGTTTAGTTGGGCCAGGGCAGCGAATAGGTTTTGACGTTGGTGAAAAACTTCATCGCCTCGATAACACCCTCCTTCACGCCGTTTCCGCTGTCCTTGATGCCGCCAAAGGGTGACATTTCAATGCGGTAACCCGGCTGTTCCCAGATGTTGCAGGTGCCGACATTCAACCCGTTGATAAAGGCGATGGCCCTGTTCAGGTCATTGGTGCAGACCCCAGAAGACAGGCCGAACTCGGTCGAATTCGAGATCGCCATCACCTCTTCGTCGTTGTCTGGTACGCGCACGATCGGCACGATAGGACCGAAAGTTTCTTCCATCACCAGCTCGCTGTCATGGGGAACCTTGTCGACAACGATAGGCGGCAGCAATGCGCCCTGACGGCCCGGGTGATACAAGATTTCTGCACCCTCTTTCTCAGCCTGCAGAACGCGGTTCTCGAATATCTCCGCGGCTTTGTCGTGGATCACACACCCCAGCTCGGTTTCGGGGTCTTGCGGATCGCCGAATTTGATCTTCTTGGCCTTCTCCAGAACCAGCGGCACAAACTTGTCGGCCACACTTTCCTGCACGAGGATGCGCTTGACTGCCGTACACCGCTGACCGGAGTTTCCGGTCGCACCCGCCACTGCAATTGTTGCGGCTTTGTCCAAATCCGCATCGCTGAGGTCATTCAGAACGATCAGAGGATCGTTACCCCCAAGTTCCAGCGCCTGCCGCTTGTAGACGCCTTTCTCAGCGATCAACTTGCCCACCGGCACACCCCCGGTGAAGGTGATGATGTCGATATGTTCATTGGTGATCATCTCATCGCCAATGTCAGCCGGCCAGCCGGTCACCACTTGGAACATCTCATGCGGCAGGCCTGCTTCATAAAGTATGTCGGCCAATGTCAGCGCAGTCAGCGGCGTCAGTTCGGTAGGTTTGCAAACCATGCAATTATTAGTCGCAATCGATGGCGCGATTTTGTGGCTAACCATATTCAATGGGTGATTGAACGGAGTGATCGCACTGATTGCTTTCACCGGCTCTCGGGTGGTGAAAATCTTGCGGGCTTTGCCATTGTGGGTCAGATCGCAGGAAAAGATCTCGCCATCGTCCTTTAGCGCCTCAGCCGCCGCAAACTGATAAACATCCTGTGCGCGTTTGGTTTCGTAGATCGCATGCTGGTGGCAGATGCCCAGCTCCAACGTCAGCCATTTTGCAAGGTAATCGCGTTTCTCGCCGATCAGCTCGCCTGCGCGCTGCAATATCTGGCTGCGCTCGTACCGGGTCAGTTTAGGTTTGTAATTCGCCGCGATTTCGAATGCCCTGTGTGCGTGTTCTGCGGTGCCAGCGGGAACATGGCCCACGACCTCGTTGGTGTACGGGTAAAGAACAGGAATGGTTTCATCGGTAAAGACGATTTCGCCACCGATCCGCATTCCTTCGTTACGTACTTCGATTTTCGACATGGTCTGGTCTTTCATGGCTTACTGTGCCGCCGCTGTAGTTGCGTAGAAAAAGGCATCAAAATTGCGCAGCACGGGTTGGTTTGGCAGGTCGATGACACGATTCACGATGAAGGGAACTTCTTGTTCCGTCAAACCACCATGGCTGCGCAGGGGCTCTTTGAGCGCTGCCAGATCGTGGCGATGCTCGGACGTTCCGATGCAGATGTTTTCGCCAGAAACCATTACAATGTCGCCAATCCGGTCACCGGGCAATTCGAACCGTTCAATGGCCTGAGCCTTGGTCAGCACATGGGTGATCCCGTCGGTCGCCTTGAGTTTGGCAATGATGTCGCTCTGATCCGCGCCATCCGGCAGATATGCGGTCGCGAACGAACCCAGTGCACCATGATGCACGACATAGGGGTCAGTGATCGGAAGGATGACTCGTGCCGCATCCTTGCCCAGCCATTCGTCCATCAGGTCCTGCACATAAACGACCGAAGGGGATCCATCGGCCAGGTGCTTAGGCTTCATGCCATGATCAGCCGTCACCACGATGGCGGCCCCCAATGCGTCCAACTCGCCCAGATAGCGGTCGAACATGGCGTAGAAATCAAGTGCGCCCTTTTGATCGGGTGCAAACTTGTGCTGGATATAGTCGGTAGTCGACAAATACATGACGTCGGGCTTGAACTCTTTCAGCAGCTTGACGCCAGCAGCAAAAACGAATTCCGACAGCTCGGCCGAGTATACCTCGGGCACGTCCATACCCAACCATTTGCTGGCATTGTCGATGCCATGTTCCTCAAGCGTCGTTTCGCCCGAACGCTCAGAAGAGAATGCAACCGCCCTGCCCTCGTCAAACTTCAACCCGGCACCAAGCAGCGCGCGAAGCTTGTCCTTGGCGGTTACCATCGCCACCCGGAAACCTGCATCATAGAACTGCGAGAAGATGGTCGGCGCGCGCAGGAAGCGGACATCGTTCATCATAACCTCTTCACCGGTGTCGGGATCGATAAGGTAGTTGCCGCAGATTCCATGCACGATCGGCGGACGCCCGGTGGCAATCGAAAGATTGTTGGGGTTGGTGAACGACGGAATAACAGAATGCGCCAGACGGTCTGTACCTTCCTCCCGCATCCGTTTGAGGTTGGGCATCAGCCCTTTCGCAATCGCCACGTCGAGGTATTCAGGTTCACATCCATCAAGGCAGATGGCAATTGCGGGCACTTTGGGCGTCGGGTAGACGCGCTCATTTGCTTCGACAGGGGTTTGAATGGTCATCTGTGTTTTCCTTGATTTTTATGCGGCCAACTTGGCGCGTTCTTCCAGTGCCCGGAGAGGAGGCGCAGCGCTTGTCACGCCCATTTCTTCCAGAGATTCTTTTGCAGCGATCACAACTTTACGCATGACATCTTCGTCCATCTGGCCGATGCAACCGACGCGGAAACTGTCGACGACAGTCAGTTTGCCCGGGTAGATAATGAACCCTTTTTCCTTCATCCGGTTGTAGAACTGATCGAAAACGAAATTCTCATCAGCCGGGCAGAAGAAGGTGACGATGATCGGGCTCAACCAACGATTATCCAGCAGCGTCTCGAAACCCAGTTCCCGCATGCCCGCGACCATGACGTCCCGGTTGCGGGTATAGCGGGCGCCGCGACCTGCAACACCGCCTTCGGCAGTGTGCGCCCGAAGTGCCTCGATGAAGGCCGCAACCACATGCGTCGGTGGGGTAAACCGCCACTGTCCCGTTTTGTTCATATGCGCCCACTGCGCATACACATCCAGAGACAGCGAATGACTGTTGCCTTTTGCGGCTTCCAGCTCGGTCTTGCGCGCCACGATGAACCCGAAACCCGGAACGCCCTCGATGCATTTGTTCGCCGAAGACACCATGGCCTCGTAACGGATTTCAGTGGGTTTGAGCTCAATCGCTCCAAAGGCGGACATCGAGTCAATCAAGAGCTTGCGCCCGGCGGCATATGTGACCTCCGAAATCTCTTCGACCGGGTTCAGGATGCCCGAGCTGGTTTCGCAGTGAATGGCGACGACATGCGTGATGTCCGGGTCATCCGCGAGAATGCGCGCAACCTCATCACCCCTCGGCGGCAGGTAATCGCCTTTGTCCAACACAACATGATCACGACCCAGGTACTGCAACGTTTGTGCTGAACGCTGCCCATAAGCACCATTTGCCAATACCAACGCCTTTCCGTCTCGCGGAATAAAGGATGCCAGCATCGCCTCGACGGAAAACGATCCGCTGCCTTGCATCGGTACGCAATCGAACGCGTCGGCACCCTCGCCAAGCAGGTTCAGCAGGCTAGACCGCACCTCGCGCGTCATGGCGCGGAAATCATCGTCCCAGCTACCCCAGTCACGTAACATTGCCTCTTTGACCGCGTAGGACGTTGTCAAAGGACCGGGCGTCAAAAGGTAGGGTTCACCAAGGCGCGGTTGCTCTAATTTTGGTTTGGATGGCGTCATTACCAGGCTCCAGAACAGCGTTTTCAGGAACACAATTGCAGCAACGCCTGCTATATGTGAAATTGCAATTATCAATCTAATCATAAGCGCAGCCTATGAACGCATCTACAGGGAACCGCCATGCGACACAGCCAGTTGAAAGCCTTTCATTACGTGGCCAAACATGGGGGTTTTTCCCGTGCGGCAGAGGCTTTGTATCTGACCCAGCCAGCGATTTCCGAGCAGGTCCGAAAACTGGAACAGGATCACGACCTGCTGCTGTTCCAGCGTGAACGAAAACGCGTGAACCTGACGCCCGAAGGCGAACAGCTTTACAGATTCACAAAACAATATTTCGAGATCGAAGATCAGATTGAGGATTACCTCTCTGAAACCAAAGCCGCGATCGATGGTGAATTAAGGATTATTGCCGATTCAGCGCATCACATGACATCTTTTCTAGGTTCGTTCCAAAAGAAATACCCGAAAATCACGATCACTGTGCGATCCGGCAACACCGAAGAAATCCTGGAAGAGCTTCGGTCTTACAATGCGGAAATCGGCGTTGTTGGCAGCCTGTCTCCTGGCAAGGACATGGACGTATTGAATTTGGGGTCCACTGAAATTGTGGCCTTTGCTGCCCGGGGCGTGCTGTTGGCATCCAAACCCACCCTGACCCTGGAGGAGCTTGCCGAGTTGCCCCTGATTTTCAGAGAGCACGGGTCAAAAACACGCGAGAAACTGGAAGAAGCCGCCGAGAAACAAGGTATCAGGTTAAACCCGGCGATTGTTGCTGAAGGCCGAGAGGCCGTTCGCGAACTTGTTGCCTCGGGTGCAGGTATCGGTTTTGTTTCTCAGGCGGAATATGGGCACGATGATCGATTGCGGCAAATCAAATTGAAGGGCGTGAATCTGCAAATGGGTGAGAGCATGATTTCCCTTTCCCAGCGTCGTGACGTCAAGATCATACGTGCGTTTATGGATTTTGCGGAGCGGGTGCATAAGGAGAAGGAAACCCCCGCAGATATGTGATCTGCGGGGGTATTGAGTTTTTTGTGTGGATTACCTGCTGCGCCAGGCCTGTGTGCGGGCCAGGATGCCTTTTGA
>NZ_JBQERN010000035.1:0-9834 GCF_056535105.1 Ruegeria sp. O5
GCCCGCCGGCACCTGAAACCATCATCCCGATGGATCACAGGCCGATGATGCACTAACAATCAACTTGGACCAGTCAGATGAGGCTGCTCATCGAGGTATCGTTCAACGGCATCGGAAAAAGTTAGGCCTCGGCGCTGGGCAGCGATTAAGTGGGCTTTTCTGGCTTTGCGATCTTCTATCGGGTCAATGCCTTGCCAAACTTTCTCCTTTTCCGCCCTCGCCCTCTCTCTCGCCATGGAAAGAGACACATCGGGATAGCTACCTAAGCCCAGTTCGCGCCTTTTGTCACCTACCTTGACCCTTAACACCCATGACTTCCCCCCATTGGGAGTGATTTGAAGAAGCAGGCCTGAAACGCCACCTACTGCAAAGGTCGAGTTGTTCCGGCTACCGGAGTGTTCAAGCCTTCTTACATCCAGTGCAGAAAGCTCTTTTGCTATTCGCGGCAAATACCACCCTCCATAATACCCGCCATAAGTACTTTAGCTAGACGATACTGTAAACATCTTCTTCTATCAAAGGCGGTTGGTTCAAACTTGTTATCTTGCTGACAATACTTGGATAAAAGTAGTTTCCACTTCACAGCGCATCGCTAGGATGGCGGCCTTCGTCTCCGCCATTTGCCAAAGTAAAAAATAATCATAAAAAGCAAAAGCTTATTTGAAATCAGACTGTACGTTTCTGGACTATCGAGCGACGACAGCCCTTAGAAACAACCGCGCTCCGCCGCTGTTGCAACATAGGTTAGTATCAGGGATGCGCCTGACGTTGTCTTCAGAACCTGTACGTTGCGCCCAGCAGCGGACCTGATTGGTCAAACCTGAAATCATTGCCGTTGATCTCATGATCGAAGGAAATATACCGGTAGCCGCCGCGGATCAGCCATCTGTCATTGATTTCATAATCTGCAGTCAGCAAAACTTGCCAGGTTTCGCTACCGCTCCGAAACCCGCCATAATCCACGAACCCGGTCCCTGACCATTTGTCAGAAATCCGAACTCTTGCACGGGCAGCGACGACCGGGTCAGTCCAGTTGTCGTCGGTCGTCACACTTCGCCCAGCAGCGACCCCAGGTTGCAATCGGAACGTGGTTTCCGTGCTGAACCACCTGAACCCGCCTGCTAAGGCCACGCTGATCGCTGGTGTCTCATAAACATGGTAACCGACATAGCCGCTGAGAAACTGCGTGGTGGCAGAGGTATCCAAACTCGAAAACGCCGGGCCGGGAGTTGAGTTACTAAACGCCAAATCGGTGTAGTTGTAATCCGCAAGCAACAACCAGTGCCCGTTAGACGCGGAAATACTGCCCATAAACGCAAAATCCAGGTTTTCGAGAGCGTCTGAAAAACTCAACGTGCCGTCGATTGTTCCACTTGGTGTTGCAAGGGAAATATCCGTTTCAGCCATGAACAGATAAGCTGTGCCCGAAAAAGACCAATCAGATTGCTGGGCTGAAACAGGTGGCGCGATCAGTAACGCAACCGCAATCGCCAAGTTTTGCACCTTGCTTTTCATCAGTGACCTCGTTGCTAAAATTTATATTGCATTTCTTGCATGCTTCACGGTTACACAATTTGTAGACGTTTCCAATATCTCGATCGCTGTAGTGTTGTCGCGGTCCCTATCGAAATAGGGATGAATCCACACCAGAAATGCCAAAGGATCCTATTGTCTGACCCCCGAATTAATCGTGTGAAGGGCAAACCCCAGATTGAATGAACATTCGTTATTGGTTCGGAGCAACAGACGCGGTCAACAATTGCTTGGAATACTCGTGGCTTGGGTTCCCCAAACGCAAAGTTTCCGAGGACATGACCTCAACAATTTCACCATTTCTCATAACCGCCAACTGCTCGCACATATGTGCGATAACCGGAAGATCGTGAGACACCATCAGATAGGTCAATCCGCGCTGTTTGCGCAGGTCAGTCAACAGGTTGAGAACCTCGGCCTGAACGCTGACATCCAAAGCTGACGTGGGTTCGTCCAAAAGCAAGATGTCCGGCTCACCTGCCAAGGCCCTTGCGATTGCCACGCGTTGTCGTTGGCCACCGGAAAGCTGGTGTGGATACCGGAACCGGAATCTTTGCCCAAGTCCGACGTCGTTGAGCAAATCGCTCACGCGTTTATCGATGTCCCCAAACCCATGCAGATGAATAGTTTCACTGAGGACCTGATCAACAGTGTGCCGCGGATGCAAAGACGCGTAGGGGTCTTGAAACACCATCTGGACGGTTCGAAAGAATGACCGATCCCGCCGGGACCCGGATATCGCCTGGCCTTCTACTCGGATTGTGCCCGACCATTGCGGTGCAAGTCCCGTTATTGCCCTCAGAATTGTCGACTTGCCGGACCCGCTTTCGCCCACAAGACCAAAACTCTCGCCTTGAGCGACTTCAAGGTTTGCGTCTTTCACCGCATCGACCCGGTCGTGTGCATGACCAAACCAGACATTCAGATGGTTGATTTCCAGTGCCTTCATTTCAGCCCCTCACGCTCGGGGCTTCGGACCACGACGGATCGCGTGTGAGAACACTCAGGTGGGTACATTTTTCATCAAGGCGCGGCAGCGAGTTCAGCAAGCCCTGGGTATAGGGATGTTGGGCCTGATGCAGCTTGTCAGCCTCGCAAACCTCGACGATCCGACCTGAATACATGATGAGGACACGGTCGCAGAATTCAGACACCAGATTCAGGTCGTGGCTGATGAATATCAGACCCATCCCCCGCTCCTTGACCAATCCATCCATGATGTTCAGCACCTGCCGCTGAACGCTGACATCAAGCGCCGAAGTTGGTTCATCGGCAATCAGTATCTTGGGATTGGGAATCAACATCATCGCAATCATAATGCGCTGCCCCATACCCCCAGACACCTCATGCGGGTACGTTCGCATCACCCGCTCAGGATCACGGATTGAGACGTTATCCAACATCTCGATAGCCATCTTCTTAGCATGGGCCTTCGAGCCGGAATTGTGCTGAAGGTATGCTTCCATGAGTTGCTCGCCAACGGTGACCACCGGGTTCAGAGAAAACTTGGGGTCCTGCATCACCATGGAGATCTGCTTCCCTCGCACCTCACGCATCTCGCGCTCGCTGAGCTTCATCAGGTCTCGGCCTTCCAGATTGATGTGTTTGGCCTCCACGATACCCGGATTTCTGATCAGGCGCAGAATGGCCCGCCCCGTCATCGACTTACCCGAGCCGCTTTCGCCGACGATCCCCAGACGCTCGCGCCCCAGCGAAAACGATACGCCCCGCACGGCGTCAAACACGCCCTGACGGGTTGGGAAACGAACCCACAGATCTTCGATGTCGAGTAAGTTCATTGCCCACCGTCCTTTGGATCAAGCGCGTCCCGCAGCCCGTCACCCAACAGGTTGAAGGCCAGCGAAACCGTGAAAATTGCGAGCCCCGGCACCGTGGCCACCCACCAGTGGTCAAGGATGAACCTTCGACCCTCGGATATCATGGCACCCCATTCCGGGCTTGGAGGTTGTGCCCCCAACCCCAGAAAACCAAGGCCGGCGGCAGCCAAAATGATCCCGGCCATATCCAGCGTGACACGCACGATCAAAGATGAGATGCAAAGCGGCCAGATATGCCGGGTGATGATGCGCAGCGGCCCGGCACCCTGAAGGCGTATCGCGTTGATATAGTCGGTTGACCGGATGGTCAGGGTTTCTGCACGCGCCATACGTGCATAGGGCGGCCACGCCGTGAGTGAGATTGCCAGAACCGCGTTTTCAATCCCTGCCCCAAGCGCCGCGACAAACGCCAGCGCCAGAACAAGTCGTGGAAAAGCGAGGAAAATATCCGTGATGCGCATAAGGATCACATCCGTCCATCCCCCCACATATCCCGCAACAGTCCCGACCAGAAGCCCCGCAATCGGTGCGATGAGCGCCACAAGAGCCACGATGTACAGTGTAATTCGCGCCCCAAAGATCAGGCGTGACAGAATATCCCGCCCCAAGCTGTCGGTTCCCAACAGGTGCCCTTCAGCCCCGATGGGGAGAAGTCGGCTGGACAGGCTCTGAACAAAGGGATCGTGCGGCGCGAGAAAAGGCGCAAAGACCGCTGTCAGAACAAGGACGACAAGAATCGCCAACCCGACCATTGCCATCGAGTTTGATCGCAAAGTCAGCCAGCCTTTGTAGAAGCTGGCCAATTTGGCATGGCGGCGCGAAGTCGGCTCGTCGGTCAGCAGCCACTGGCGCAAGGTCATGTCGCTCATTTCGACCTCGGATCAAAGAAACGGTAAAGAAGGTCCGAGAATATGTTCAGGCAGATAAAGATCAGCCCGACCACAACGGTTCCTCCAAGAACGGCATTCATATCGGCGCTCAGCAAGGCCGTCGTGATATAGCTGCCGATTCCCGGCCAGCTAAAGATGATCTCGGTCAGAACTGATCCTTCCAACAAGTTGGCATAGCTGAGTGCGATCACTGTGATCAGCTGCACCCGGATATTCTTGAAGGCGTGGCGCCAGATAACTTGTCTTTCAGACAGCCCTTTGACGCGGGCGGTGATGACATACTCGGCTGACAACTGTTCCAGCATGAAGGATCGGGTCATCCGGCTGATGTAGGCAAGCGAGTAGTACCCCAGCAATGCCGCGGGCAGGATGATATGGGACAACGCATTGCGGAAGACATCCCAATCCTGGGCCAAGGCACTGTCTACCAAAATCAGCCCAGTGCGTGAGGGCACTATGTCCTCGTAGAAGATATCCAGGCGGCCCGGGCCACCGACCCAGCCGAGTATCCCGTAGAAGACCAGAAGCCCCATGAGCCCCAGCCAGAAGATTGGCATTGAATACCCGACAAGCGCGACCACACGGGCGATCTGATCGATCCACGATCCGCGCTTGACTGCGGCGATCACACCAAGCGGAACACCCAGAAATATTCCAATCAGAACGCCCAAAGTCGCCAATTCCAGCGTGGCTGGGAAGACGCGGGCAATATCCTGAGAAACCGGGCGGGCATTCAGAAGTGAATCGCCAAAATCGCCGTGCAGAACATCCCAAAGGTAATATCCAAATTGAACCAACAGCGGTTTATCAAGACCAAGCTGTTGATAGACCGCATCATAAGTCGATTGCGATGCGCGTTCACCGACGATTGCCAGCACCGGGTCGATCGGCATCACGCGACCGATGATGAAGGTCACGAAAAGCAGACCCAGCATTGTAATTGCGATAGTGCCAAGAGTTTTCAGGATACTCTTGATCCAATGGATAAGAGGCGCCGAGCGGCGCCCCTCAGTTGGTCTTTCGGCCAGTGCCATTTACTTGGTCACCTGCCAATACGACGCCGATGTAATCGCCTGACCGGTTGAGAAATTCGTCACGTTTTCACGCAGGGCCGATTGCTCAATCTGCTGGAACATGATGACAAACGGCGAAGTCTCGCGGAACTCAGCCTGGATTTCCTTGTACATGTCAGCGCGTTTCGCGGTGTCGTTTTCGATAACGGCCGCGTCCGTTTTGTCGGTCAACCCGCCGGTATCCCAAGAATTCCGCCATGCCAGCAATCCTGTGGCATTGGCTTCGTCCGAATTATCCGGGTTATAGGCAAAGGTACCTGCGTTCGTCTGCGGGTCGGGATAGTCCGGCCCCCATGCGCCAAGGTAAACATCCAGTTCCCGCGCACGATACCGCGCCAAAATTTGTTTGGCGGTCCCCACGGTGATGTTCATCGTGATGCCAACCTGACTCAGCGCATTCTGTAGCGATTGGGCGATTTCGATCCGTTCCTGCGCTTCACGCACACCTACTTCAATCTCAAGCCCGCTTACACCTGCTTCATCCAGCAGGGCCTTGGCCTTTTCCACATCAAAGCTAAACGGCGTCTCGTCAGAGGCACCGAGATAGGTTTGGGGCAGGAAATTCTGGTGGATCGTGTATTGCCCTTTCAGGAAGCTGTCGCGCATCCCTTCATAGTCAACCAGGTATTTGAACGCCTGCCGAACCTGAGGCTTGCTCAACTCGGGATGTTTCTGGCTCAGCGAAACATACATCAGGCGGCCCTTAAGCTCGTCTGCAATCTTTACGCCGGCAACAGATGAAGCGCCGGCAACATCTTCTGGATTCAGGTTGCGCGCGACATCGATATCACCACGTTCAAGCAACAGGCGCTGGCTGGCGCTTTCCTGAACGTGACGGACAACCACGCGCTCCATGGCCGGAGCACCCAAATAGAAATCGGGGTTCGACTTCAGTGTTACGCTTTCATTGGGTTTCCAGCTGACCAGGCTATAAGCACCAGATCCAGCAGTATTGGTCTTGAGCCATTCATTGCCCAAGTCGCCATCCTTGTCGTGTTCCATCACCGTCTTCTTATCGACAATGCCGCCGATGGTAGCGGTCAGACAGTTCAGAACGAAGGATGTCGCATAGGGTTTGTCCGTCGTGATCGTCAGAGTGTTGCCGTCCGCGACAATCGTTTGTTCGACATTTTCCGGCGTGAACCCAAACTGGGTCAGGATAAAGGCCGGGGTCTTGTTTAGAATGATCGCCCGACGCAGTGAAAATTCAACATCTTCTGCCGTCACCGGATTTCCGGAGTGAAAGGTCAACCCTTCCCTGATATTGAAGGTAATCGATTTGCCGTCTTCAGACACATCCCAACTTTCAGCGATGTCGGGCTGATAGCCAGCATCCAGATTGAGCGGGTCGAAGTTCACCAGCTTCTGATAGACATTCCGGCTGACATCCGAACCCGCAAACTCAAAGCTTTCGGCCGGGTCCAACGTCGTGATGTCGTCGATACGATGCGCGATAACCAGCATGTTCGGCGGCGTTTCGGCCATTGCCGAAGTCGAGGTCACGGCCAGCGCCAATCCTAGCGCCGCACCGGTAAGCAATCTGTTAAATGCGTTCATTTTGTCCTCTCTGTCATCAAGTCTTCACTAACGGTTACGAGCCCCAGGTCTTCTCAAGAACACGCAACCAGTTTTCGTGGCAGAGCTTCTTGATGAGCTCTTCGCCGTATCCATGGGTCACCATGGCATCTCTCAATCGAGGCAGCATCGAGATGTCCTTTACGTCGTCCGGCACGACCGCCCCGTCGTAATCGGACCCAAGCCCGACCCGGTCTTCACCCATTATCCCGATCAGGTGGTCAAGGTGCTTCAGAACCTGCATCAACGGCACATCGGACAGCATCCGACCATCCTCACGCAGAAACGCAGTGGCAAAGTTCAACCCGACCATCCCGTCGCTTTCCGCGATGGTGCGAAGCTGATCATCGGTCAGATTTCGCGCGTGCGGACAGATGGCGTGGGCATTCGAATGCGTTGCGACCAAAGGCGCATCCGAATACCGCGCTACATCCCAGAAACCTTTTTCATTGAGGTGGGACAAATCCAACATGATACCCAGCGCGTTGCATCGCTGCACAAGCCGCAGTCCATGATCCGTCAACCCAGGGCCAGTATCTGGCCCAGATGGATATCTAAACGGCACACCATGGCCAAAAATGTTGGGTCGGCTCCACACGGGCCCAAGCGATCGCAACCCCGCCGCATGAAATACATCAAGCGAATGCAGATCGGCATCAATCGCCTCGGCGCCCTCGATGTGAAAAATGGCTGCCATCTGGCCTTGCGCCAAGCAGTCCCGGATATCCGAAACCGATCGAACCACTTTCAACGCCCCCAAACGTTCCAGTTCCAGCAGGATGGCAATCTGCCCCAGCGCTGAGGGCAGAGCATCTTCGGCATCAATATGATTGGGAAGCGGCAGGTCATAGCTGGGCCGGACCATTTCTTCCATTTTTGCATCGGCATCGATAGGCGAAGGCACCCAGACGGCAAAGAAGCCTCCGCCAAATCCACCGGCCGTGGATTTTACAGAGTCGATCGCGCCTTCGAGCCCGGTCAGGAAGCGGCCCGCTTCGGGCAGACCACCTGACGAGGCCAGTTTTGACAATACGTCGTTGTGCCCATCAATGATAAGAGGGGAGGTACTCAATCTCGTTTCACCCGACTTGGCATCATTCCGACACACGCTAACAGACGTAATCGTCATGATTGTAAAAAAACTTGATGAGTTTTACTCATAGAGCTAGTCGGAATCATGCAGGCGCCCAGCAATGAAGAAACCTCGCAACTGGCATTCTTTGCCGGAATACCAGGCGCTCCGTGCGCTCATGCAGTCTGGAACAACAGCCGCTGCCGCACGACAGCTCGGCTTATCTCAGTCCGCGGTCAGTCGCTCGGTCAGCAGCTTAGAGGATCGACTGGGCAGAACACTGTTCGAACGAGATGCAGGCAGATTGCGACCGACGCAAGAAGCCGTAAGGCTGAATATGCGATTGGATCCTTTGTTCGAGGCATTGGACAGGATCGATGGTCCGGGCGAAACTGTGCAGGAAACACTGCGCCTCGTTGCACCGCCCAGCTATGCTCATCGATACATCGTTTCCCTCATCGCCAGTTTCATTCGCGGGAATCCCGGTTTTTTCGTGAACCTTGAGGTGACAACGTCGGATATGGTCACGCTTGGCGTGCTTGAGAACCGATTTGATCTTGCCGTGACCGGGATTGAACAAAGCCGCGCTGGCATCAAACTTATACCATTTCGCGAGTCACCAGCCGTTTGCGTCATGCGACCCGAACATCCCCTGTCTGAACGCACCGTTCTGACGCCTTCAGACTTGCATGAGCAAGAGTTGATCGCACTGACGTATCGACATGGGCGGCGCGGGCAGCTGGACCGGTTGCTTCATCAAGTGCGCGCTAAACCGAGGATCGTTGCCGAAGTTTCAACCTCATTTGCCGCAGCCGACATGGCGCGCGAAGGATTGGGGCTGTCTGTTATCAATCCCTTTCCCGTCTACCATTACCGATCTCCCGACCTGGCATTTGTCCGATTTGAATCTCCAATGCGGTACCGGGGCCATTTTGTGGTCTCTGATCAAAAACCGGTTCCAAGGATCGCACGGGCATTCATACGGCATCTGCGATTGAATACCCCTCCGGACCCTTTCTCTGACCCGAGGTAATGAAATCTTTCCAAAGGTCTTCAATGGCAATACGCCATGTGACCGCCCAACAGGGAAGATTTTGGAGGAGGGTCGAGGTACGGACCTGTCATGGCTACGTGCACAGTTTGGTATGTGTAACGTCCACAAACGTGGTTTTCTTCGTCCTTATGTATCTCAGGCCGTATCACCCGGTATGCGGTTCGTTCAAAAGGCTCGTTAGAATCTCCGCCCAAAACCCGCTTCTGATTTCCCTACGTTTCCAGGCGAAGCTGGCCTATCATTCTCTAGCTCAAATCTTAGGAAGGAAAACCTAGATGGCGGATTGTGTGAAACTGCGCCCCGGCGAAACCTATTCCGGGAAACAGGGGTTCGATTACTTCGAAGGCATCGCCAGACAGACGGTAGGTAGCCAAGCTATCTGCATGCATCTGCTCACGGTCCCGCCCGGAGGGCGCGCCAGGGCGCATAAACATGAGACACATGAAACCGCGATTTATGTGATTTCCGGGTCTGCTAAGATGTATTGGGGCGACAGGCTAGAACACGTTATGGAAACGCAAGCAGGAGACTTGATCTATATACCATCAAACACTCCGCACCTTCCGTTCAACGATGGGAATGAACCCGCAGTTGCAGTTATCGCACGCACGGACCCGAACGAACAGGAAAGCGTTGTTCTGATGCCGGAACTTGAAAGCCTTGTACCAGGGTGACGCAAAATACCGTTGGGGACCAGCAGCGCAGTTTTTTCGTCCCTAATGCTTCCAGAGTGCTTCCAGTTGTGCAGTGGCCCTGAACGCAGAAAGCGCCCCAAGGGGCGCTAAGTGTTTGATATCTG
>NZ_JBQERN010000036.1:0-8262 GCF_056535105.1 Ruegeria sp. O5
CACTGGATATTCCAAGCTTCGCGCCGATCTCCTGGATCGGCTTCTTATTCGCTTCACGCGCAATTTCGATGTCGGATTTATAGCTCATTGGGTTTGGTCTCCCTGCGTGAGATAGTCTGGATTGGTCCGGCCAGAGCGACAAAACGCAGGGCCAGATTCGGGCAAAATTTTCTTTAAGGTAAATAAATATTCCCAAGGGTCAATACGTGAGTTTAAATACCCAAGGGATGTTCCCATACATCAAGTTAAGATTCGGGGGTTGCGACCAGGATCAGGCGTATCTTTTTCGACCTGCGCTGAGACCCAGCAACCAATCCTCGACGATGCGCTGTTCCGGGAAAGCTTTTTGAAGCGGCCTTTTCAGCAGGTAGTATCCGGATTGCGTTCGCACCGAAGCGTTCTGGACCGGCCTGACCAACGCGCCGCTCTCAAGCAAGGGGTCAACAAGATGGGCCCAGCCCAATGCAATTCCCAAACCATCGACGGCAGCCTGAACCGACAGTGGATAGGTGTTGAAAGCCACAGCTTGTTCCATCGCTGAGGTGGAAACACCGTTACCGCTGAACCATGTACGCCATGTCATCCACTCCGCATGGCTGCTGGTGACTTCAATAAGGTCCAGTTCCGGCAGCGCGGAAAGAACTGCCGCATTGGGGTTGCTTCTGAGGTACTCGGGGCTGCAAACCGGAAACACTGTTTCTCCGAACAGAAGCTTTGCTTCGTATCCCGGCCACTCGCCATCTCCACGCAGTATTGTCAGGTCCATGGAATCCGAAAGGCATTCTGCGTCACTGTCCGAAGACACCAGCGAAATACGGATACGGCCGTTGGATTTGTTGAACTTGTGCAGTTGTGGCATCAACCACAAAGACGCGACAGAGTTTGTCGCGGAAATCGACACCTTGTTGGCCTGATGCTTGGCCAGCATCTCACGGCTGACGTCCCGCATCTGATCCAGAGACCTCTCGACAGTTGCCAACAGAATGGCACCCTGTTGCGTCAGTGACACCGAACGGTGACCCCGGACAAACAATGGCACATCATAATGCTGCTCCAGCAGGCGCACTTTGCGGCTGATCGCGGTTTCCGAGATGTTCAGCACCTTACTGGCCTGCACAAAGCTTTGCGCTTTTGCCGCGGCTTCAAACGCCAACAAATAATCAAGCGGAGGAAGGACTTTCCCTGTGACTGATGTTTTCTTTGGCATTTACAGGACTTTTCCCGATCTGGACGCGGCCACACGCAAAAACATTCATGGTCACCCGTTGCCGTCTGAACGGGCAACCGACTGTTAACATAGTAAAAAGTTGAGTTTGCCTCAAGATTTTATGGTCAACGCCCCTCAAATTTCTTTTCTGCATTATGAGCGATTCTAGGCAAAATGCACAAATTCGCGGGCCGGAAGAGCCCCTTTGACAAAAAATGAACCTCACTCAGGGAGCGAACATGAAACTTACAAACCTCCTTTCCGCAGCAACCTTGGCGGCAGTAGCGGGAACCGGGGCGATTGCCGAAGACAGCAGCGACCCGATTGTCATTCCAATTCACAACTGGTCCAGCCAGATCGTGATGTCCAACGTCGTCGGTCTGATCTTCGAAGAGATGGGCAACAACGTCGAATATGTCACCACCGACAGCCAGGCGGTTTATGAATCGGTCCGCTTGGGCGACGTCGCGCTTGAGATGGAAGTCTGGGAAGGCGCGTTTGGCGCATCCTACCGGGCCGCTCTGGAAAAGGGGGGTTTGCATGACGCGGGCGATCATGATGCCGTCACGCGCGAAGATTGGTGGTACCCGATGTGGACCAAGGAATCCTGCCCGGGCCTGCCTGATTGGAATGCACTGAACGACTGCGCGCACCTGTTTGCCACGGCCGAGACCGGGGATAAGGGCCGGTATCTTGATGGTCCGGTAGACTGGTTGAAACATGGTAAGGAACGCGCCGAAGCGCTTGATCTGAACTTTACCGTGATCAATGCGGGTTCCGCCGCAGCGTTGTGGGCCGAGATTGGTGCCGCCGAGGCCGACAAGACCCCGGTTCTTGTATTCAACTGGACGCCAAACTTTGCCGAAGCCGTCTGGCCCGGTGAGTTTGTAGAGTTCCCTGCATGGGAAGACGGCTGCGACAAGGATCCTGCCAAGGGTCCGAACCCGGACGCGCTGTATGATTGTGGCAACCCGGCAAGTGGATATCTGAAAAAGGCGGCTTGGGATGGCATGAAGGACAAGTGGCCAGCCGCGTATTGCGCCCTGACCCAGATTTCTTTCACCAACCCTCAGATCGCGGAAATGGCAAAGCTGGTCGACACTGATGAGCTTGAGCCGGAAGAAGCGGCAGAGGAATGGCTGGAGGCCAACCGTGCCGTTGTTGCCCCCTGGATCAGTGCCTGCAGTTGATAACGGCTACGTATAATGAATCTGGCGCGGCCTTGATCGTTTTGTGATCCAGGGCCGCGCTCAACAAGAAAGAAAAGCAGCCATGTCCGCCATCGCGCCTGTCATATCAGCCAAGAATGTCTGGAAACTGTTTGGACCCTCGCCCGAGAGCTATCTGAAGTCCATGCCGGCAGGCCGCAGTTTCGACGAGATCCGTGAGGATGGGTATATCGCCGGGGTCAAGGATGTCTCGATCGAGGTTGGCCGTGGCGAGATGCTTGTCATCATGGGGTTGTCAGGATCGGGAAAATCCACGCTGGTGCGGTGCTTTTCGCGTCTGCACAACATCACCGGAGGCACGATCGAAGTAGACGGTCAGGACATCATGAAACTCAGCGAGCGCGACCTGATCGAATTGCGCCGCAACAAGATGGGGATGGTGTTTCAGTCCTTCGGGTTGCTGCCGCACCGCACGGTTCTGGACAATGTCGCCTTCCCGCTGGAAATGCGTGGGCAGGATCGCCACGACCGGCGCGAACGCGCTTTGGAGGTCATCAAGCTGGTGGGCCTTGAGGGCCGGGAAGAATACTTCCCACGGGAATTGAGCGGTGGCCAGCAACAACGGGTCGGTATCGCCCGGTCGCTGGCTATCGAACCGGATATCTGGTTTCTGGATGAACCCTTCTCGGCGCTTGATCCGCTGATCCGCCGTGAAATGCAGGATGAATTCCTGCGCCTGCAAGAGATGCTGGGCAAAACCATCGTCTTCATCACCCATGATTTCGACGAGGCGCTGCGTCTGGCTGACCGGATTGCTATCATGCGTAACGGTGCGGTCGAACAATGCGATACTCCGGATCAGATCGTGATGAACCCGGCGACCGAATATGTGGCGAAATTCACCGAGGATATCGACAAGGCCCGCGTGGTGCATGCGAAAGGGCTGGCAAAACCGGTGAACGGCCATACCCTCGAAGGCGCGCCGATCAATGGCGGATCAACCATTCATGAACTGGCCCGGGTTCTGGTCAATGACAAGCGTATCCTGCTGCCGGTTGCGGATGAAACAGGCGTTGTCACCGGTGTTCTGGATCGCGATGCCGCGTTGAACGTTCTGCTCGGAGCCGAATGATGGCGACACTGTCCACCGAATTACCGGACACGGCAGACGGTGCGTGGGGGCGCACCAGAGTCCTTACCGCACTTCTGATCACCGCCTTTGCGCTGATCCTTGCCAAGGCGGTCGGAATTCTCCCTGAATGGTTGAACCGCATTCCCGAGGCAGCAATCCCGCCGACGGCGCAGGTGCTGGATGCGATCTTCAATTTCATCCAAAATGACCTTGGTCTGATCTACGTGACCCGCTTTATCGCCGAAGGCCCGTTGGAATTCCTGTTGGATATGTCGACCAACCTGCTCGAAGGCAAGCGCCGCTGGCCTTATCTGGGCCCAATCCCGTGGTCAGCAATCGCTGCTGTCGCTGCTGTTGTGGGCTTTGCCGTGGGGGGGTGGCGGCTGGCGGCTCTGGGTGCGGGTACGTTCATCTGGACCGCTGCAATCGGCCAGTGGAACATCGCCATGCAGACCATGTCTGTCATTGTAGTGGCGGCACCGCTGGCGTTTGTGCTGGGCCTGGTGCTGGGCATCGCCGCCTGGAAGTATGGCCGGTTCGAGCGGGTGCTGAAACCCATCCTGTCCGTTCTGCAAACCCTGCCTTTCTTTACTTATCTCTTGCCAGCAGTGATCTTTTTCAAAGTCGGACCAACTGCAGGAGCCGTAGCAACAATCACCTTTGCCATCCCGCCGATGATCCTGATGACCACACTGGGTCTGAAGAAAGTCAGCCCCGAAGTGATCGAAGCCGGCCAGATGTCTGGATGTACACGCTGGCAAATGCTGCGGCATGTATACGTCCCAGCCGCCCGCACCGAAGTGCTGGTAGGTGTCAATCAGGTGATCATGCTGTGTCTGGCAATGGTGGTTCTCACCGCCTTTATCGGCATGCCGGGCCTTGGAGCCAAGTTGCTTGCAATGATGGGCAGCTTCAAACTTGGCCGTTCGTTTGAAATCGGCGTGACCATCGTTCTTCTGGCGGTCATGCTTGACCGGATGTCGAAGGCCTGGGTCGTCAAACAGCCCATTCATTTCGAACGCGGAACGCCATGGTGGAAACGGCACCGGATTCCGCTAATCGCAGTGGGTCTGTTCGTCGGGTTCACCCTGTTGTCGCAAGTGTTTCCGATCCTGGCTGAAGTTGGTCGCAAGCAGCATCTGAGCCAGGGAAAGGAAATCGACGATGTGATCAAGTCGGTTTTGGCCTTCGATGTGATCAAAGGGACAACCGAATGGCTGCGCTGGTTCCTGAACGTAAAAGTTCTGATCCCGTTTCGTGATACTTTGCTTGCCATTCCGACACCTGCGTTCATCCTGCTGGTTGTCTCCTTTGCTTATTGGATCGGAGGCCGCAAACCCGGTATCTATGCTGCGGTGTTTTTTACAATCGTCGCGTTTTCCGGCTGGTGGGATCGCTCGGTCATCACGCTCTATACAGTGATTTCAGCGGTTGTGTTGGCAACTCTGATCGGTATCCCCTTGGGCGTTGTCGCAGCTCGGTCCAAACGCTGGTCCAAGAGTATCCTGCTGGCCTGCGACACTGCGCAAACCTTCCCTAGCTTCATCTATCTGATCCCCGCGATCATGCTGTTCGGCGTCAATGACGTGGCGGTCGTGTTTTCCATCCTGATCTTCGCCGCCGTGCCGCTGATCCGCTATACCATCATCGGTCTGGGAAGCGTGCCGCCGGAAATGACCGAAGCCGCGGATATGTCTGGTTCGACGCGCGGACAAAAACTGATGTCAGTACAGTTTCCACTGGCGCTGCCGACTATGGCCGTCGGGTTCAATCAGGCCATCATGTTCGCGTTCTTCATGGTCATTATCGCCGCGTTCATCGGCACGCAGGATCTGGGGCAGGAATTGCAGCGAACCCTGGCAGGCACCGAATTGGGCAAGAATTTTGTACTGGGTCTGAACGTGTCTCTGATGGCGTTGACCTTTGATATGGCAATCAGCAGTTGGGCCGAAAAGCGCAAGCGCGCTTTGGGGCTGGATTAACCGGAGTTGTTCAGATGAACGTCAAACCCTTGTTTGAGGTACCGTTCGAACGCAGCGGGGTGCTGGCTCCTGGTCTGCCCATCCTGCCGCATGGCACAGAACGCCATCCGGTTCCCGCAATGGGATCGCGCGCCGTTCCGGTGTCCCAAGGGGACACGATCACATTGCTGGATCGCGATGGAAT
The DNA here is from genome assembly GCF_056535105.1 of Ruegeria sp. O5. Lineage (NCBI taxonomy): Bacteria > Pseudomonadati > Pseudomonadota > Alphaproteobacteria > Rhodobacterales > Roseobacteraceae > Ruegeria > Ruegeria sp. O5. The sequence goes on from NZ_JBQERN010000036.1 coordinate 5,675, forward strand.
GCAGCCCGCTGAGATGGTATTTTTTGCCCCCGACCGAAGCTCGGACGCGGCGATGCTCGGCGCGCGGGGACACGGGTGTCCCGACGGGGTGATCGCAACGCTGGCAAACGGTTCCGCTTCGGGCCGGAAGGTTCTGCGCGCGCTCGAGGCTGCGGGGTTTGACATCGGGCAGGGCGACGCAATCCGCGCTTTTGTCGAAGGCTCGCGCCCCGGCGACATGGTGCATTTCGTGGCGGAAAGCGATGGTCTTCTGATCGTCGCCGCACCCGGCGAGGCGATGCGCCCGGAAAACAACAACCCTCCAACGGATATCATCCTCTATATTCAGCGTTCCGCGCCGGGTCTGGAAAAGCCGGGTGTTGGCGCGCCTGAGCCGTTGGCCGACCCTCTCAGGGACATCAACATTCAACCGGGAAACGCCATATCTTATGAGGTCAAGGCTGGAGAATTCATCCAGATCTTGGATATTCGCGGCCGCGAATGCTCGGATTTTCAGGCCTTCAGCCGCCGGGCGCTGGATCAGGGGATCGAGCGCGAAATCGATCCGACGACGACCCGCAGCCTGATGGGTAGCCTGTACCCGCAACCGGGGATATTTTCGAAATACTGGTCCGTCGATCAGGAGCCCTTGATCGAAATCGTGCAGGACACTTGCGGTCGTCATGACACGTTTGGCCTTGCTTGTACGGCGCGGTACTACGAAGACCTTGGCTATCCCGGCCACGTAAACTGTTCGGACAATATTAACAAAGATCTGGACCAGTATGGCATCAAGCCGCGCGGCGGCTGGCCTGCGATCAACTTCTTTTTCAACACGATGCTGGATGACGCCAATGCCATTGGCATGGACGATCCCTGGTCGCGACCGGGTGACTTCGTGTTGCTGCGCGCGCTGACCGATCTGGTCTGCATCAGCACGGCATGTCCCTGCGACATTGATCCGGCAAACGGGTGGAACCCGACCGATATTCAGGTGCGAACGTACAAGGCGACCGAGGATTTTCAACGATCCTACGGCTATAGAAAATCTGCGGAGGCGGATGTGGAAGAAACCAAGAAAACTGCTTTTCACGACTGCTTTGCGCGGCATACCCGTGATTTCGTCGAGTATAACGGCTATTGGCTGCCGAACACGATGACCAATCATGGTGCGATTTCTGAATACTGGGCCTGTCGGGACAAGGTTGCCGTCATGGACCTGAGTCCTTTGCGTAAATACGAAGTTGTCGGACCCGATGCAGAAGAGCTGATGCAGCTATGCGTGACCCGCAACATGAAAAAGCTAAGCGTCGGTCAGGTCGTCTATACCGCAATGTGTTATGAGCACGGCGGGATGATTGACGATGGCACCGTCTATCGTCTGGGTGAGACGAACTTCCGCTGGATCGGCGGGAATGACACCAGTGGATTGTGGCTTCAGGAACAAGCGCGAAAACGCAACTTGAATGTCTGGGTTCGCAATTCGACGGATCAGCTGCACAACATCGCGGTTCAAGGGCGGCACAGTCGCGACATTCTCTCCAGAATTTTCTGGACACCCCCACAGCAACCAACGATTGACGAACTTCCATGGTTCAGACTGACCGTTGCACGGGTCGGAGATGTGCGCGGAACATCTGTCGTGATCTCCCGAACAGGGTATTCCGGTGAGCTTGGATATGAAATCTTCTGCCATCCCAAAGATGCAGTGGAAATCTTCGACCGAGTCTGGGAGGCAGGTCAGGATTATGGGATCACGCCGCTGGGCCTTGGGGCACTTGATATGCTGCGGATCGAAGGGGGCCTGATTTTTGCCGGGTCAGAATTCGACGACCAGACGGACCCGTTTGAAGCCGGCATCGGTTTTACCGTGCCGCTGAAATCAAAAACCGACGATTTCATCGGGCGGGCAGCAATCGAAGAACGCAAGGCGCACCCCCACCGAAGGCTGGTTGGTTTTGAAATCGAAGGCGGCGTCGTCCCGTCACCCGGCGACTGCGTCCGCGTCGGAAAGGCGCAGGTTGGAGCGATTACCAGCGCAATGAAATCACCCGTTTTAGGGAAAGTCATCGCTTTGGGTCGGATTTCAGTTACCCACGCGACAATTGGGGCAGACATCGAAATTGGGCAATTGGACGGCCAACAAAAACGGCTGAAAGCCAGGATCGTTCCATTCCCTCATTTTGATCCGACAAAGGAACGTGTGAAAGGGATATACTCAGAAACCACGGTTTCGGACGCAGCAGAGTAGTTGACCAAGAGGGCCGGGCTTGTGATTTGGCCGGGCACCGTAAAGGGTTCTGTTGCAAACTTTTGACTATTGACGCGCTCGAATGCAGACGGTGAACGGTCGCCGGTGTATTCACTCGAGAACCAGTCCATGATTTATTTCAAAGGCGCGCAGTATCCGAAACGGTGTTGTCACGTTAACGTCCGGTCGACGAGGGAATGCTGATGGTCGGGATTCAAGCGGCTCGAGTGGCAGCATTCAAGGCTTCGAATGCCTCGAGGCGGTGATAACGGATTGTTAGTGCGGAGCGACGACGTGCCGGGACGCGGAAGCAATTTCTAACGGCTGATGGGTGGTTACGAACCGCTGCAAACCTCCT
>NZ_JBQERN010000037.1:0-6050 GCF_056535105.1 Ruegeria sp. O5
CTCAGCATTGGGCTGGAAAAGCCCTGTCGCATTCGAAAGGAAAGTGGCTTAAACGAGCACTTGGGGCGGCAAAAAAACGGGACAGGTCCAGTCTATCACTGGTTCGAATACGTACCGCAGGAACTGCTGGACAAGTTCACCGAGCAAACCGGTATCGCCGTGACAATGGACACCTACGACTCGAACGAAGCGATGCTGGCCACGTTGAAAGCAGGCGGCATCGGCACCTATGACGTGGCTGTTCCCGGCGATTACATGGTCAAAATCATGGCTGGCGAAGGGCTGCTGGATACCATCGCCGAGGGCGAGTTGGTCAACAAGGGCAACATCTCGGCCGAATGGGCCGACCCAAGTTTTGATCCGGGCCGCACCCATTCGATCCCGTATCAGTGGGGCTCGACCTCGTTTGCGGTGAACCGCGATGTATACAGTGGCGACATTCAGACTACGGACATCCTGTTCAACCCACCCGCCGAACTGTCAGGCAAGATCAACATGCTGGACAGCCAAGGTGACGTGATGGCCATGGCCTCGCTGCACCTGGGTATCCCGCAGTGTTCGAACGATCGTGAGCAACTGAAGGCACTGAACGATATGCTTCAGAACGCCAAACAGCACTGGGTGTCGTTCAACTCGGATACCGCCAAAGAGGTGCTGGTGTCCGGTGATGCGGCAGTCGGTCAGATCTATGACGGCTTTTCCGCAAAGGCTCGGGAAGAAGGTGCCAACGTCGAATATGCCTTCCCTACTCAGGGCTACGTGGCGTGGATGGACAATGTTGTTCTGCTGAAAGATGCGCCGAACCGCGATAATGCCCTGAAATTCATGGACTTCCTTCTGGAACCGGAAAACATTGCCGCAGTGACCAACTATGCGCAGTATAACGCGGGCGTTAATGGGGTGACCGAGTTCCTTGATCCGGAACTGGCAGCGCAGCCTGAAAAGAACCCTCATGCGGGCGCGGGACAAGGCGTGTTCCTCGAAGTCTGCGACGAGGAAACTCAGGCTGTCTATGACCAGATCTGGACCAATCTCAAGAAATAGGTCGGTGTAAGCTAAGATTTGGTGGCGCTTTTGTTAAAAGCGCCGCCGAACAAACCTATTGAGACGAAAAGCCCCATGAAACGCGTTACAGTCTGCAGTATTTTAAAGCTTCTCTGAACCAGTCTGCATCATAGCATCGGTTTCCGAAAGCCACTCGACATTTGGTAGAGTCCTTAGCAATGCCCTCGCCCCGATGTAAGCGCTGACCTTTCCAGCGGTGGCGAACAGGTTGATCGGACGCCCCTGACTGTCGCAGACGGCGTGCAGCTTTGTGTTCATGACACCCTTGGTCCGATCAATCAGGCGTCTACGCCCCCAGTTGTTACGCCCAAACTGATCGCTGTCCGATGTGCCTTCAGGTAGGTTGCGTCGATCTGTTTGGTCAAAGCCTTTTCCGGCAATCCGGCATGCCCTTCCAAATGACACGCGGCGTTGACGCGAAATAACCTCACAGGAGACTGCGTTGCGTTTGAAGTCAGCGACGAGCTCAAGCGGCTTGATGTCGTGTTATTCCCAAAGTTTGACTATAGGTGTCGCGCAGTTATCGGGTGCTGCCCACCGTTTACCTGTCGATCTTCTCGCTACCAAAAGGTGCCATATACCCCCTTCCGACCCTGATAACGTAATCAAATCCAGATGCGCTTGACGTCAAGTGTATCTCGTCTTAATAAGTTAGTTATTACTCACTAACATAATGGTTTCGAATGCCCGCCCGCAAGCCCGCAGATGAACGCAAGACCGAGATCGTACAAGCCATGCTGCGCCTCGCGGACGAGTTGGGCCCTGATCGCCTGACCACACAGTCGGTTGCTGATGCAGTCGGGCTGACGCAGCCCGCAATCTTCCGGCACTTCGCGACCAAACAGGATTTATGGTTGGCGGTAGCTAACGAGATTTCTGAACGCCTCCGAACCGCGTGGGGTGACGCGCTTAGGACATCTGCCGATCCGGCAGAGCGGATCAAAGCGCTGATTTTGGCTCAATTGCACCAGATCGAGACTATGCCGGCCATCCCGTCTATTCTTTTCTCGCGCGAGCTACAGGTAGAAAACGACGATCTCCGGCAAGCTGTTCTTACGCTGATGACTGAATTGGTCGCATTGCTGTCCATCGAGCTGACCAACGGACAGAAAGCGGGCCTGTTCGACACAAACCTGCCGCCTGAAGACGGAGCGCTACTGTTGATCTCACTGGTACAAGGGTTGGCGATCCGCTGGACTCTAGGGAAACGCGGTTTCGCATTGGAATCCGAAGGGCACCGATTGCTCGACGCTCAGATGCGGCTATTCCGAATAGCAAGTACAGGGGTTTCGCCATGAACCGCCGTATCATCTTCGGTGTTACCCTTGCTGTCGGCCTCGCCGTCTTTGGCTGGCTTGTCCTTACAGAGCGCCCGGTTAATGTTTCCACTGCCGCAATTGAAAAGAATGTCCCTGTTCGTGTTTATGGGCTGGGGACGGTCGAGGCCCGGATCGTCTCAGATGTCGGATTTGAAGTTGGTGCCACGCTGACAGAACTTTCGGTCGACAGTGGTGATACGATCAAAGCGGGGCAAGTCCTTGCCCGGCTTCATCCGACGGAACAACAAGCAAAAGTCGCGCGCGCCAAAGCCGGGATTGCCGCCGCAGAGGCCACTTTGGGCAAGGCTGAGGCAAATGTGATCCGCGCGCGTGCCATTCTTGCGCAACGGCAGTCGACAAATGCGCGCCAGCAGGAACTTGCCGGGCGCAATGCCGTCTCGACTCAGGCTGCAGAAGAAGCCCAGCGGGATGTCGATGTTGCAGCCGCTGATCTGGCCGTAGCAGAAAGTGATGTTGAGGTTGCCAAATCCATGCACAGTGACGCCAAGGCAGCCCTGCAATACGAGCGTGTGCTGCTTGATCATCATGTGTTGCGGGCGCCATTTGACGCGGTCGTTGTTGAGCGCCACGTCGAAGCAGGTACTGTTGTTGTCGCTGGTGAACCAATCTTTACCCTTTTGGACCCGAACACTGTTTGGGCTTTGACCTACATTGATGAAGCGAGGGCCGGGCCCCTGCAACTCGGACAAGTTGCCGAAGTGAGGTTGCGGTCTTTGCCGCATAAGGTCTTCACAGGCAAGATCGCGCGGATCGGTATAGAAAGTGACCGGGTGAACGAAGAACGCCGGGTCTGGATTGCATGCAATCGGTGCCCGGAACAGGTTTTTCTTGGCGAACAGGCCGAAGTTTGGATCACAGTGACAGAGCTGGTCGATGCGATGTTGGTTCCCGAGATCGCAATAACCGGTTTTGACGGGCATGAAGGTCTTATATGGGTCGCGCGGGATGGGCGTGCGCATCAGGTGTCGGCAGTCTTCGGTCACCGGACCGAGGATGCGCGGGTCGAACTGGTCGGTAGTATTCCCGACGGCTCGCAGGTCATCTTGGCACCCGTTAAGGGGCTGTCTGAGGGGCGCATGGTTCGGGTCGTCGAGAGGGATGCGCCATGAACCTCGCCTACCGCGATGTGCGTCACAATCTGTTCCGCTTCATGCTGACTTGCCTCGGCCTCAGCCTTCTGATGGCGGTCGTGCTGGCAATGATTGGTATTTACAATGGGCTGGTTGCGGACGCGCTGAACATCGTCAAAGCACCGCAAGCTGATCTTTGGATTGTTGAATCTGGTACACGCGGACCGTTTGCAGAAGCCTCGAAAATTCCCGACGGCACCCGTGATGCTGTGGGGCGATTGCATGGTGTGGCCGAAGCGGGCAGCATCACATACCAGACCGTCGAAGCGCCCTTTCGCGGCGAAACGCTACGCCTGTACGTGATCGGATACGAGCCAGGTCACCCCGGTGGACCCGAAGCAATCTCGGTAGGGCGTGGGATCAGCCAGTCCCATTTCGAGATCGTGGCAGATGCCAAATCCGGACTGTCCGTCGGCGATGTGATCCGACTGGGCCGCGATCCTTTCACTGTGGTCGGGTTGGTCGAGGATACGATGAATTCCGCCGGTGATCCGGCGGCGTTTATCACCTTGCGCGATGCGCAAGTGCTACAGACGCAACTGGCCCCGTCGGCTCAACGCGTCCAGGAGGCACGAGGCGCGGGGTTGCTCGAAAGTCAGGACAGCGTTGCGGCTGTGATCGCACGGCTTGAACCGCTTGCAGACCCGCAAGCAGTGGCGCAGTCGGTGCGCCAATGGAAACATCTTGGGGCCCTGACACAAGCCGATCAGGAGTCTATCCTGCTAATGTCTGTGGTGGATCGGGCAAAGCGGCAGATAGGTTTGTTTCTGGGCATCTTATTGTCCGTTTCAGCCGTTGTGATCGCATTGATTATCTACACGATGACCATGGAGAAGCTAAAGCAGATCGCCACACTCAAACTGATCGGCGCCCCCGACCGCACGATCATCGGGCTGATCGTGCAGCAATCCATTGCACTTGGTGCGGTCGGCTGGAGTTTCGGTCTGATCCTTATCCTGCTTGTCAAAGACTACTTCCCCCGCCGGGTTGTGTTGGAGCCGATCAACGCCATCGCGCTGGCAGGGATCATCCTCATTGTCTGCATCGTCGCCAGCGGCCTTGGCGTTCGAGCAGCACTCAAGGTCGATCCGGCCACGGCAATCGGAGGGTGACGTCATGCTCAATGATCCGCGCCGCGTGATTGTAGATGTTACCAATGTCTCAAAGCACTTTGGCGAGGGCGATGCTCGTGTCGACGCACTGAAGGGTGTTGATCTGTCAGTCGAGGCGGGCGAAGTGGTGGCACTACTCGGCCCGTCTGGATCGGGTAAAACGACGCTTCTGAATGTCATTGGCTGCATCATTGCTCCGAGTACGGGGAAGGTTACGCTGGACAATGAGGTGGTTTACGACAAGCAATGGCTGCGAAACGATTTGCGTAGGCTACGGCTCGACAAGATCGGGTTTATCTTTCAGTTCCATAATCTTCTGCCATTTCTCGATGCCAAAGATAACGTTGCTCTGGTGCTGAAACTGGCTGGAAAATCGACGGTCGAGGCGCAAAGGCGCGCTGTCGAACTGCTGGACTATCTGGAGGTCGGTCACCGCAGGGATGCGATGCCCGCGCTTCTGTCCGGAGGTGAGGCGCAGCGTGTGGCCATCGCACGCGCCCTTGCCAACAGCCCGCGCATCATTCTGGCAGATGAACCAACTGCGGCGCTTGACAGCCAGAGGGCCGGGATCGTGATGGACCTGATGCGCAAGCTCGCAGCTGAGCAAGACGCCTGCATCATCGCGGTGACGCATGATGAAAAGATTTACGACCGGTTCGACAAGCTGTTCCACTTACGCGACGGTCGACTTGATGGAACGGAAGGGGGCGCGACATGAAAAATGCAACCACTGGCAACCGCGCCCTGAACATAGCGGCAAGCGTGGCAATAGTGTTCGGCGCGTTGACTGTTTTCTCAGGCGGACGGGCCTTGTTTGGTGGCGATGAAGCACGCGCCGCCGTTGGTAATGCAGTGCCCTTCGTGCTGTGGTTCAACTTTCTGGCAGGATTCGCCTATGTCGTGGCCGGCTTTGGACTGTTTCTACGGCACCGGTCAGCGGCCTGGATATCAACAGGCATTCTGGTTGCCACCGTTCTGGTTTTTCTGGCCTTCGGCGCTCATGTGCTGCAAGGCAATGCCTATGAGATGCGCACCCTCGGCGCGATGACCTTGCGCACGGGTGTCTGGTTAGCCATTTCCGTTGTGGCTTGGGTGCATATCTGGCGAGCAGAATGACTCGCCTGTAGATATGCCGTTACTCGCGGGACATTTCCTTCGACCTCCCATTTCGGGGACAAAGGAGATGTTTATGAATCAGGACGTACGCGGGTATTGTCACGTTAACGTCCGGTCGACGAGGGAATGCTGATGGTCGGGATTCAAGCGGCTCGAGTGGCAGCATTCCAGGCGTTAGTTGCCTCGAGGCGGTGACAACGGATTGTTAGTGCGGAGCGACGACGTGCCGGGACGCGGAAGCAATTTCTAACGGCTGATGGGTGGTTACGAACCGCTGCAAACCTCCT
>NZ_JBQERN010000038.1:0-2500 GCF_056535105.1 Ruegeria sp. O5
GAAGTATTGGTTGCGGGAGCAGGATTTGAACCTGCGACCTTCAGGTTATGAGCCTGACGAGCTACCGGGCTGCTCCATCCCGCGTCAGAGTCAGATTTGTTTTCATCGTTTTAGAGAGATTTGGGGATTTTGCTAGGTTTGGCGGTGACCTACTCTCCCGGGGCTTAAGCCCAAGTACCATTGGCGCGGCAGTGCTTAACTTCCGGGTTCGGGATGGGACCGGGTGTTTCACTTGCGCTATGACCACCAAACCGAGGAAAATCCCCACGTCGCTGTTTTTGCGGTGCAAAAAAGCGACGGGCAGGAGGCAGCGTATTCGCGAAGCGGATGCGCGGTCCTGCACGGTTGTGTCAATCAGATCAACGTTGTCCAACTCAGGGTGTGTATGTCTTTGATTTGTCTTTCCATTACTGGATCAAATCAAGCCTATCGGGCGATTAGTACCGGTCAACTGAACGCATTACTGCGCTTACATCTCCGGCCTATTGACGTGGTGGTCTTCCACGGCCCTCAGGGAGACCTTGTTTTGAGGGGGGCTTCCCGCTTAGATGCCTTCAGCGGTTATCCTGTCCGATCATAGCTACCCAGCACTGCCGTTGGCACGACAACTGGTCCACCAGTGGATCGTTCACCCCGGTCCTCTCGTACTAGGGGCAACTCCTCTCAAGTCTCCTACACCCACGGCAGATAGGGACCGAACTGTCTCACGACGTTCTAAACCCAGCTCACGTACCTCTTTAAACGGCGAACAGCCGTACCCTTGGGACCTGCTCCAGCCCCAGGATGAGATGAGCCGACATCGAGGTGCCAAACACTGCCGTCGATATGGACTCTTGGGCAGTATCAGCCTGTTATCCCCGGCGTACCTTTTATCCGTTGAGCGATGGCCCTTCCACTCGGGACCACCGGATCACTATGGCCGTCTTTCGACTCTGCTCGACTTGTCAGTCTTGCAGTCAGGCTGGCTTCTGCCATTGCACTCAACGAGCGATTTCCGACCGCTCTGAGCCAACCTTCGCGCGCCTCCGTTACGCTTTAGGAGGCGACCGCCCCAGTCAAACTACCCGCCACGCAGGGTCCCGGATCCGGATAACGGACCGCGGTTAGACATCAAGAGTGCGAAGGGTGGTATCTCAAGGGAGGCTCCACAGGTACTTGCGTTCCTGCTTCAAAGCCTACCACCTATCCTGCACATCACAATCCTGATGCCAGTGCGAAGCTGTAGTAAAGGTGCACGGGGTCTTTCCGTCTAACCGCGGGAAGCCTGCATCTTGACAGGCAATTCAATTTCGCTGAGTCGATGTTGGAGACAGCGGGGAAGTCGTTACGCCATTCGTGCAGGTCGGAACTTACCCGACAAGGAATTTCGCTACCTTAGGACCGTTATAGTTACGGCCGCCGTTTACCTGGGCTTCAATTCAAGGCTCTCACCTCTCCTTTTAACCTTCAGGCACCGGGCAGGCGTCAGACCCTATACGTCGTCTTGCGACTTCGCAGAGCCCTGTGTTTTTAATAAACAGTCGCCACCCCCTGGTTTGTGCCCCCAGCCCCTAGTTGCCTAGGAACCGGGCCTCCTTCTCGCGAACTTACGGAGGTATTTTGCCGAGTTCCTTCAACATCGTTCTCTCAAGCGCCTTGGTATGCTCTACCAGTCCACCTGTGTCGGTTTAGGGTACGGTCTGATGGAGGGCTATTTCCAGGAACCACTCAGCAGCCCAATCAATCCGATAAGATTGAACTACACCTGTGATCCGTCACATCCTCCTGGCCTAGGAATATTAACCTAGTTCCCATCGCCTACGCCTTTCGGCCTCGGCTTAGGGGCCGGCTTACCCTGCTCAGATTAGCTTTAAGCAGGAACCCTTGGACTTTCGGCGAGAGTGTCTCTCACACTCTTTGTCGCTACTCATGTCATCATTCTCACTAGTGATCTCTCCACCGGATCCCTCACAGGCCGGCTTCATCGAAAGAACTCGATCCGTCATTACATCCCGCTGCTGTTACACAACACAGATGCAAATACGGATGAGTTCTATGTCACACTACGCTCTGCTACCATGCCTTACGGCATCCTAAGCTTCGGCTCATGGCTTGAGCCCCGTTACATCTTCGCCGCAGGACAACTTATTTAGACCAGTGAGCTGTTACGCTATCTTTAAAGGATGGCTGCTTCTAAGCCAACCTCCTGGTTGTTTTGGTCGTCCCACCTGCTTTCCCACTTAGCCATGAATTGGGGGCCTTAGCTGTAGGTCAGGGTTGTTTCCCTCTCCACTACGGACGTTAGCATCCGCAGTGTGTCTGCCATCTAGTACTCCCGGGTATTCGGAGTTTGGTTAGGATCAGTAAGCCTGTGGGGCCCCATTACCCATCCAGTGCTCTACCCCCCGGGGTATTCGGATGACGCTCTACCTAAATAGATTTCGCAGAGAACCAGCTATCTCCGAGTTTGATTGGCCTTTCACCCCTAGGCACAGCTCATCCCGATCCTTTTCAACGGATG
>NZ_JBQERN010000039.1:0-4447 GCF_056535105.1 Ruegeria sp. O5
ACTCAGCGGCGTCTTCGTATGCGTCCATTGGTGGGCATGTGCATACGAGGTTTCGGTCGCCGTATGCGTTGTCGACGCGGTTGACGGGGGACCAGTATTTGTCGACGCCCATGGATCCCGGAGGGAAGCAGGCCTGTTCGCGGGTGTAGGGGCGGTCCCAGTCGCCGACCAGATCACGCACCGTGTGGGGGGCGTTTTTCAGCGGGTTGTTTTCCGCGTCGATCTTGCCGTCGATGATGTCCTGCGCTTCCGCGCGGATCGAGAGCATGGCGTCGCAGAAGCGGTCGAGCTCGTCCTTGGGTTCGGATTCGGTGGGCTCGACCATCAGGGTTCCGGCCACCGGCCAGCTCATCGTGGGGGCGTGGAAGCCTGAATCGACCAGGCGCTTGGCCACATCGTCGACGGTGACATGCGCCGCCTCGTCCAGCGGCCTTGTGTCGAGGATGCATTCATGTGCCACCCGGCCCGTTTCCGACGTGTAGAGGATCGGATAGGCGTCCTTGAGGCGCGCCGCGATGTAGTTGGCGTTCAGGATCGCCACTTTGGTGGCCTGCGTCAGCCCCGCACCGCCCATCAGCAGCACATAGGCCCATGAGACGGGAAGGATCGAGGGCGAGCCGAAGGGTGCCGCCGAGACCGGACCCACGGCGGTGCCGTATTCCGGGTGGCCCGGCAGATGCTCGGCCAGATGCGCCTTGACGCCGATCGGACCCATGCCGGGGCCGCCACCGCCATGCGGGATGCAGAAGGTCTTGTGCAGGTTCAGGTGGCTGACATCGCCGCCAATGTCACCCGGACGTGCCAGCCCGACCATGGCGTTCATGTTGGCGCCGTCGATATAGACCTGACCGCCGTGATCATGGGTGATCTGGCAGACCTCCTGCACGGTGGTCTCGAACACGCCATGGGTCGAGGGATAGGTGATCATGCAGGCGGCCAGATGGTCCGAATGCTTTTCCGCCTTTTCGCGGAAATCATTCAGATCGATATTGCCCTTGTCATCCGATTTCACCGGCACAACCTGCCAGCCCACCATCTGCGCCGAGGCCGGGTTGGTGCCATGGGCCGAGGTCGGGATCAGGCAGACATTGCGCTGCCCTTCGCCGCGGGCGAAGTGATAGTTGCGGATGGTCAGAAGGCCCGCATATTCGCCCTGCGCGCCCGAGTTGGGCTGCTGGGAGATCGCGTCATACCCGGTGATCTGGCACAGCTTGTCGTTCAGATCCGCAATCATCTGATGGTAGCCCTGCGCCTGATCTTCGGGCACGAAAGGATGCAGGTTGCCGAACTCGGGCCAGGTGACCGGGATCATCTCGACCGTGGCGTTCAGCTTCATGGTGCAGGATCCCAGCGGGATCATCGCCCGGTCCAGCGCCAGGTCGCGGTCGGCCAGACGGCGCATATAGCGGGTGATCTCGGCCTCGGCCCGGTTCTTGTGGAAGATCGGGTGGGTCAGGTACGCGCTTTCGCGCAGCGCGTAATCCGGCAGGCGGTATTGCTTGTTCGAGCTGTCATCCTTGCGGTCGATGCCGAAGGCACCCCAGACCGCCTCGATGGTCTCGGGCCGGGTCTGTTCGTCCAGGCTGATGCCCACGCGGGTCTCGCCGACCTTGCGCAGGTTGACGCCACGGGCCACGGCGGCCTCCATCACCACGTTCTGCAGATGACCGACCTCGACCGTGATCGTGTCGAAGAACACCTCGGGTTCGACCGCAAAGCCCGCCTCTTCCAGACCGGCGGCCAGGCGCGAGGTCTTGCGGTGCACCGATTGCGCGATCGCCTTGATGCCGTCGGGGCCGTGATAGACCGCATACATCGAGGCAATGACGGCCAGCAGCGCCTGCGCGGTGCAGACGTTCGAGTTCGCCTTTTCGCGGCGGATGTGCTGCTCGCGGGTTTGCAGCGACAGGCGGTAGGCCTTGTTGCCGCGGCTGTCGATGCTGACCCCGATGATCCGGCCCGGCATCGAGCGCTTCAGCTTGTCGGTGGTCGCCATATACGCGGCGTGCGGGCCGCCATAGCCCATCGGCACGCCAAAGCGCTGGGTCGAGCCGATGGCGATATCCGCGCCCATCTCGCCGGGGGATTTCAGCAGCGCCAGCGACAGGATGTCGGCGGCGACAACGGCGATGGCGTTATGTTCATGCAGCGCCGCGATCTCGGTCGTGAAGTCGCGCACATGGCCATGGGTGCCCGGATACTGGAAGATCGCGCCAAAGACGGCACCTGCATCCAGCTGATCGGGATCGCCCACCTGCACGTCGATGCCCAAGGGTTCGGCGCGGGTTTTGATGACCGCGATGGTCTGCGGATGACAGTTGCGATCCACGAAGAAGGCCGCGTTATTGGCCTTGGACCGGCCGCCGCGCTTGGCCATTGCCATGGCTTCTGCCGCAGCCGTGGCTTCGTCGAGCAGCGAGGCGTTGGCCACATCGAGCCCGGTCAGGTCGCTGACCATGGTCTGGAAGTTCAGCAGCGCCTCAAGCCGGCCCTGGCTGATCTCGGGCTGATAAGGTGTGTAGGCGGTGTACCAGGCCGGGTTTTCCAGGATGTTGCGCAGGATCGGCGCCGGAGTGGTGGTGCCGTAATATCCCTGACCGATCAGCGAGGTCAGAACCTTGTTCTTGCCCGCCACCTGCTTCATGTGAAAGAGCGCATCGCGTTCCGTCATCGCCGGGCCCCAGTCCAGCGGTTCCTTCTGCCGGATCGCCGGCGGGACGGTGGCGTCGATCAGCTGGTCCAGCGTCTTGAAGCCGATCACCTGCAGCATGTCGCGCATTTCGGTGGGCGACGGGCCGATGTGGCGGCGATTGGCGAAGTCATAGGCTTCGTAATCGGTCAGTTTGAAGGCCATTGCAGCGCTCCTCAAGGATAGGTCAGACCCGGCGGAGACGGCAGGAGCCTCCGGCGGGAGTATTTGGAAAAAGATGAAGCGGGGAGCCCCGGTCTCTGGGGCTCCGGGCCGGATTTATCCGATAAAGGCCTTGTAGCCGGCTTCGTCCATCAGATCTTCCAGCTGCGCGGCGTCGGCGATCTTGATCTTGTAGATCCAGGCCTCGCCCTCGGGGTCGTCGTTCAGCGCACCGGGGTTGTCGGCCAGCGCCTCGTTCACTTCCGTAATCTCGCCATCAACCGGCGCGTAAAGCTCGGAGGCGGCCTTGACGGATTCGATCACGCCGATCTCGCCATCCTTCTCGAACTCGTCGCCCACTTCCTGCTGCTCGACAAAGACCACCTCACCCAGCTGCTCGGCCGCGTGTTTGGTGATGCCCAGCGTGGCCGTGTCGCCGTCGACCGCCAGCCATTCATGTTCTTCGGAATAATAGGTTGCCATGGTGTCTCTCTCCTGACTTCAACGCTTGTAATTCTGTTTGACGAAGGGCAGCGCCACGATCTGCGCCGGTTGCGCCTTGCCCCGGATGATCAGGTTGACCTTCTCGCCCGGCTCGCCATGGCCCGCGGACACATAGCCCATCGCAACCGGGCCGCCGACCGTGGGGCCAAAGCTGCCCGAGGTGATCTGACCGATGGTGTTGCCCTCAAGGCATTGCACCTCGACCCCCTGACGCGCGGGCGCGCGCCCGTCGGGCTTGATGCCCACCAGCTTGCGCGCAGGCCCCTCGGCCAGTTCGCGCTGCACACGTTCCGCACCCGGAAAGCCGCCTTCTTCCTTGCGGCGCTTCTGCATCGCCCAGCCAAGGCTGGCCTCGACCGGCGAGGTGCTCTGATCGATGTCATTGCCATAAAGGCACAGACCGGCTTCAAGCCGCAGGCTATCGCGCGCGCCCAGACCCGCCGGTTCGCAATCCTCATGCGCAAGGAACGCCCGGGTGATCTCGATCGCCTTGTCTTCGGGGATCGAGATCTCGTACCCGTCCTCGCCCGTGTAGCCCAGCCGCGAGATGCGGCATTCGACACCCAGGATGTCGGCAATCGTGGTTTCCATGAACTTAAGATCGCGCGCCGCGGGGCAGAGCGCGCCCACCACATCCTCGGCCTTGGGGCCTTGCACCGCAACCAGCGCGCGGTCGAAGATCTCGGTCACCTCAACCCCGTCCAGATTGGCGCGCATATGTGGAATGTCCTGATGGCGCAGCGCCGCGTTCACCACCACAAAGTAATGATCCCCCGCGTTCGACACGATCAAATCGTCCATGATCCCGCCTTCGGCATTGGTGAAGAACCCATACCGCGCCTTGCCTTCCTTCAGCGTCGCATAAGCCTGCGGACACAGTGCTTCCAGCTTCTCGCCCACATTCTCGCCCCGCAATATCACCTGACCCATATGCGACACATCAAACAACGCCGCCTTCTCGCGGCACTGCTTATGCTCGCCCATGATTCCCAGCGGATACTGAACCGGCATCTCCCACCCGGCAAAATCAACCATCTTGCCGCCCAACTCAACGTGAAGCCCATACAACGGCGTGCGTCTAATCTCGGTCAT
>NZ_JBQERN010000040.1:0-4349 GCF_056535105.1 Ruegeria sp. O5
CCCCGCAGATATGTGATCTGCGGGGGTATTGAGTTTTTTGTGTGGATTACCTGCTGCGCCAGGCCTGTGTGCGGGCCAGGATGCCTTTTGATGCCATCAGATGAAAGATCCGGGCGGCTGCGTTGGTGTAGAAGATCATCATGCCCATTGCGGCTGCGGGTGCGATATCCCCGGCATCATCCATGTTCAGCACCGCGATGGACGCGAGTGTGGTTTTGGGTGAGTAGAGGAACACAACCGCCGACACGGTCGTCATCGCGTTGACGAACAGATAGATCGAGATGTCCAGCACCGCAGGCAGGCAGACCGGCACCGTCACGCGGGCAAACAGCTTCATTGTCGGCTGTTTGAGAGAGGCCGACACCGACTCGAACTCTTTATCCATCTGCTTGAGAGCGGTGACCGCCGTCAGGTGCGATACGGTATAGAAATGCGTCACCGTGCAAACCACCAGGATCGCCATGGTGCCGTAGATCGCATTGAACGGATTGGACGGGTTGTTGAAGAAGAAGATATACGACAGTCCCAGAACCATGCCCGGAATGGCCATCGGCAGCATGGCGAACATCTGAAAGATCGACCGTCCGGTTTTGAAGCCGTTCGATTTTTCCACCAGATACGCCCCGAAGAAGACAACCGTCGTGCCGATCACCGCCGTCAGGAAAGCCAGTTTGATCGAGTTGAAATACGATCCCCAGCCGCCGCCATCCATCTTGTCGAACTGGTAATTCTTGAGGCTCAGGCTCAGATCGTAGGGCCAGAACTTGATCAACGCCGCAAACTGACACACGGCCAGAAGACCAACAATGAACAGGCCGATCAAACTGCAGTAGATCAGGAATATGCGATCAGTCTTTGGGTTTGGTGTTGCCTGATATGGAACCGAGCGCGCAGACAGCAGCGCCACCTGCTTGGACTGAACCATCCGGTCGATGGCAAAAGCCAGAATTGCGGGGATGACCAGAACCACCGAGACCACGGCGCCCATCTCAAAGTTCTGCTGGCCGATCACCTGTTTGTAGATATCCACGGCAAGCACGTTGAACTGGCCGCCGATCACCTTTGGCAGGCCAAAATCGGTGATCACCAGATTGAACACGACAAAGGCTGCGGAAATCAGGCCATAGCGCGCGCCGGGTATGGTAACGGTCCAGAATGTCCGCCAGGGGGTTGAGCGCAAGCTGACAGCGGCCTCGTACAACCGCGCATCCGATATCGCGAGCGCGGTCGATATGATCAGGAACGCGTGTGGAAAGGTAAAGAAGACCGATCCGATCACGATGCCTATGGGGCCGTAGATACTGGCTCCGAACAGCAACTCCTTGATCATCCCCTGATTGCCGAACAGGTAGACCAGCGCGATGCCCGGCAGCAGCGAGGGAACCAGAATCGGCGCCATCGCGATCAGGCGAAAGACCCCCTTGAACCGCATGCAGCTTCGGTTCAGCGCATAGGCAAACCAGAACGCCAGCGTCACCGTAACGATTGTGCTGACAACCGAAATCCAAAGGGAATTCTTGATCGAGTTGAACAGGGCCGGGGTTGAGAAGTAGTTGATGAAGTTGCCCAGACCCCGCGCTTGAACCGGCCGCATCTGCACCCGGCGGAACGTGTTGGAATCAAGCTCGACCCAATCGGTGCCTTCGTTCAAAGTCGACCCGACCAGAAAGCGCCCGGCCTCCGTCGTGTTCCGCATCTGGTACATGACCGGGCTGCGAAAGCTGAAATCCGGAAAAAACCCGGTCACCGGCAAACGCCCGTCCGAGCCGGTTGTCAGATCGGTGTCGGAATACACCCCCAATTGCCTGTTCAGTTCGTCAGCCGTCAGGATCGTTCCGTCAAACACACCCGCTTCATCACTGACCTGAAACTCATACTGGGACAGCTCGACCCGGTAGGTCGAGAAGGACTTGGAAAGCATCGTGTAAAGCGGCAGCGCCAGTGTCACGATCAGATAGAGCGCGATCACCATCATGCTTCCGCGCATCAGGATGTCATCGCGGCTGAGCCTGGGCCTGATATCCGGCCCGACAGGCAATGTGTCGTGATTGGTCGACATCGTGCTCATGCCGCAGCCTCCGGAAGGTCAAACGCCATCAGGCGGTTCTCGGGAAGCTCGATCACCATGCTGCACCCCTCTTCCAGCTCAAGACGACGCACGGCGTTGATCGAAAAATCCGCGATCAGTTCAGAAGATCCGAACCGCTCGTTGTTCAGGCGGCAACGCCAGAACGAGCCCAGAAACTCCATTTCATCAAGCGTGACCTCGATGCAGTTCCGATTGCCGCCCGTGTCAAGATAACCAGCTTCATGAGGGATGATGTCTTCGGGACGAATGGCTGCGATGACCGGGGTGCCATCATTGAACGTGTGGCTGAGGCAGGCAAAGGTCTTTTCCCCGACGCTCAACCGCCCGCCTTTGGTGACCTGAGATCGGATCTGGTTCATTTCACCGATAAAGTCGGCCACGAACAGGTTGGCCGGTTCGCGGTAGATCTCCGTGGGCGATCCAACTTGTTCAATCACCCCGTGGTTCATCACCACGATGCGGTCGGCCATGGCCAGCGCTTCTTCCTGATCGTGCGTCACCATCACGGTGGTCACACCCAGCTTGCGCTGCAATTCCTTGATCTCATGCCGCAGGTGAACGCGCACCTTGGCGTCCAGCGCCGACAGGGGTTCGTCCAGCAGCAGCAAACCGGGATTGGTTGCAATGGCGCGGGCCAGCGCAATCCTCTGCTGCTGGCCCCCGGACAATTGTGCCGGGTATTTCCTGCCCTGATCCGGCAGACCAACAAGGTTCAACAGCTCGCTCACCCGAACCGCGATATCCGACTTGCTGCGGCCCGTGTTTTCAAGGCCAAATGCGATGTTCTTTTCGATCGTCAGGTTCGGGAACAGCGCATAGGACTGAAACACAATCCCGAAATCGCGCTCGGACGGGGGCAGGTTGGAGACGTCCTTGCCATCCTGCATAACCGTACCCTTGGTCTGCAGATCCAGCCCGGCAATCGCCCGCAACAAGGTGGTCTTGCCGCAGCCGGACGGGCCAAGGAAACAAATGAATTCACCTTCTTTGATTTCAAGAGAGATGTCCTTGAGTGCCAGAAAGCTGCCGAACGCTTTCCACAAATTCTGGATGCTGAGATACAGTTCACCGGGTGGTGTTTTCTGAAGCACGGGAGAGGTCCTCACATCTGCACCTCGGGCACGACCGATCCTGGCCGGTGCGCGCCGGGTGAGTTGGTTGTGTTGGTGGGAACAAGAGAGTGGCGGGCAGGAGCGGCACAAAAGCCCCTCCTGCCAATGGAATTATTTCGCTTCAGACTTTCCGTCATAGCGAGACTGCCATTCCTTCAGGATTGCCGCGCGATTGTTGGCGGCATACTCGAAATCATTGTTGATCATCGCATCCAGAAGACCTTCTGGGAAGTGTTCAACCGGTTTTGCAACGCCGGGATACGCCACGACCGCATAGCCGGTATTGTACATCTCGTTGGCCTCTTTGGTGACGGTGAAGTCCACCAGCTTCTGCGCGGCTTCCAGATTTGCGGTACCGGCCACAATCGCGGTTGCTTCCATGTCCCAGCCGACGCCTTCCGAAGGCACAATGATCTCCAGCGGTGCACCATCAGCTTTGGACTTCGCCCCACGGAACGCAAAAGAAATACCAATCGGGATCTCGCCCGCCGCCGCCAGTTTGCAAGGCTTCGAGCCGGAATGGGTGTAGCGCGCAATATTCTCGTGCAGCGCATCCATGTATTCCCAGCCACCTTCTTCGCCAAACATTTGAAGCCAGCTGGACACATCAAGGAACCCCGTGCCAGAGGAATTCGGGTTCGGCATGATCACCTGATCCTTGTACATCGGATCAGTCAGGTCCTTCCACGAAGTGGGCGGCTTCAGCCCGGCCTTTTCCGCCTCAACCGTGTTGTAGCAAACCGAGGCAACCCAGGCGTCCATGCCAACCCAGGCAGGCGGGTTGTCACCATCGACGAATTTCGCATCCAGCTTGTCTACGCCAGCCGGGGCATAAGGCTCCAGCATCCCTTCGGATTTCAACAGCAGCAGAGAGGTCGCCGCCAACCCCCAGACCACATCCGCCTGTGGGTTGTCCCGTTCAGCCAGCAGTTTCGCGGTGATGATCCCCGTCGAGTCCCGAACCCAGTTGATCTTGATATCCGGGTTACTCTGGTTGAACGTCTCTGCATACCTCGCCAGATCCTCCGCCTCGACAGCGGTGTAAACTGTCAGTTCCGTCTCCGATGCCGCAACCGTCGCAGTCAGTAAACCGACCGCCAATGCCGAATAAAATGATGTCGTCCGTTTCATGGTTTTCCTCTGTTGGT
>NZ_JBQERN010000041.1:0-3000 GCF_056535105.1 Ruegeria sp. O5
TCCGGCCCCCGCGTATATCACGCGGTCAGGCCTTCTGGTTCGGGGAGTTTGTTTGCGCGGCAGCAGGCGGTGAGGGTGTTGGCCAGCAGGCAGGCGATGGTCATGGGGCCGACGCCGCCGGGGACGGGGGTGATGGCGCCGGCGCGTTCGGCAGCGCTGGCATAATCGACGTCGCCGACCAGCTTGGTCTTGCCATCCCGCTCGATGCGGTTGATGCCCACGTCGATCACGGTGGCGCCTTCCTTGATCCAGTCGCCAGGCACCATTTCGGGGCGACCGACAGCGGCCACGACGATATCGGCGCGGCGGACCACATCCGGCAGATCTTTGGTGCGCGAATGCGCGATGGTCACGGTGCAGCTGTCCCCCAGCAGCAGCTGCGCCATCGGCTTGCCCACGATGTTCGAGCGACCGATGACAACCGCATCCATGCCCGACAGCGACCCGTGGTGATCGCGCAGCATCATCAGGCAGCCCAGCGGGGTGCAGGGCACCATCGATTTCTGACCGGTGCCCAAAAGGCCCACGTTCGAGATATGGAAACCGTCTACATCCTTGGCCGGATCGATCGAATTGATCACCAGATCCTCGTTCAGGTGCTTGGGCAGCGGCAACTGGACCAGAATGCCATGCACCGCCGGGTCGGTGTTCAGTTTGTCGATCAGCGCCAGCAGCTCTGCCTCCGAGGTCTCCGCATCCAGCTTGTGCTCATACGAGTTCATGCCGACCTCGACGGTCATCTTGCCCTTCGAGCGGACATAGACCTGGCTGGCCGGATCCTCGCCCACCAGAACCACGGCCAGGCCGGGGGTGATGCCGTTTTCCTCTTTCAGCTTTGCAACCTGATCGGCCACCTGCGCGCGCACTTTGGCGGCAAAGGCCTTCCCGTCGATAACCTGCGCTACCATCCTTTGGTCCCTTCTTTCAAAACCCAAACGGGCGCAGAACGCGCCCGGTCTTTACTCGGGGCCGAGCACACGTTCCTCACGTGCAATCGACCAGTCAATCAGAATGCGCCAGAGCGTTTCGGACAAATCGGGGTCCATCCCCGCCGCCTGCGAACTGGCGCGCACCTTTTGCACCACATCCTCGACCCGGTCCGGGATGCGGGCGGGCAGGCCCTCGCCCGGCTTCAGCTCAGACGCGCGGTCGATATAGCTTGCGCGCCTCACCAGCATCCCGATCAGCTGGCGGTCCAGCCTGTCGATCTGAACCCGCAGATCCCGCATCGAATG
The DNA here is from genome assembly GCF_056535105.1 of Ruegeria sp. O5. NCBI lineage: Bacteria > Pseudomonadati > Pseudomonadota > Alphaproteobacteria > Rhodobacterales > Roseobacteraceae > Ruegeria > Ruegeria sp. O5. The sequence goes on from NZ_JBQERN010000041.1 coordinate 1,236, forward strand.
GCAGTCCTGCGGCGGTGTCAGAGTGGGCATCATCGTCTCCTCATGGCCCGGGGGTCCCGGACCACGAGATGTCTTATTCAGCGGCTTAGAACAAGCCCTCGATCTCACCTGCGTCATTGAGGCAGATGGTTTCCGCGGCCGGTTTGCGGGGCAGGCCCGGCATGGTCATGATCTCACCGCAGACAACCACGATAAAGCCCGCGCCCGCGCTCAGGCGGACTTCACGCACCGGCACCGAATGGCCGGTGGGCGCGCCCCGCAAGCTCGGGTCGGTCGAGAAGCTGTACTGGGTTTTCGCCATGCAGACCGGCAGGTTGCCATACCCCGCAGCTTCCCATTCTTTCAGCTGCGTGCGGATCTTGTTGTCGGCCAGAACCTCGTCGGCGCGGTAGATGCGCTTGGCGATGGTTTCGATCTTCTCAAACAGCGGCATCTCGTCGGGGTAGATCGGCGCGAAGTTCGCAGACCCCCCTTCGACGATTTCCACAACCTTGCGGGCCAGATCGGCAGAGCCTTCCGAGCCCAGTTCCCAGTGGCGCGACAGAACCGCCTCGACCCCGTGAGAGGAACAATAATCCTTCACCGCCTGAACCTCGGCATCGGTGTCGGTGACAAAGTGGTTGATGGCGACAACAACCGGCACACCGAACGACTTCACGTTCTCGATATGGCGGCCCAGGTTGGCGCAGCCCGCCTTGACCGCGGCGACGTTTTCCGCGCCCAGATCGGCCTTGGCGACACCGCCATTCATCTTCATCGCCCGCACGGTGGCAACCAGAACCACGGCAGAGGGCGCAATGCCCGCCTTGCGACACTTGATGTTCATGAACTTCTCGGCACCCAGATCGGCACCAAAGCCCGCCTCGGTCACCACATAGTCAGCCACTTTCAGCGCGGTCTTGGTCGCGATCACCGAGTTGCAGCCATGCGCGATGTTCGCGAACGGGCCACCGTGGACAAAGGCCGGGTTGTTTTCCAGCGTCTGCACCAGGTTCGGCTGCATCGCGTCTTTCAGCAGAACGGTCATCGCGCCTTCGGCCTTGATGTCGCGGCAGTAGACCGGGGTCTTGTCGCGGCGATAGGCCACGATGATGTCACCCAGACGCTTTTCCAGATCCTTCAGGTCGTTGGCCAGACACAGGATCGCCATGACCTCGGACGCCACGGTGATGTCAAAACCTGTTTCACGCGGGAACCCGTTCGACACGCCGCCCAGGCTGGCGGTGATCTGGCGCAGGGCACGGTCGTTCATGTCGACCACACGACGCCATGCGACCCGGCGGGTGTCAATCTCGCATTCATTGCCCCAGTAGATGTGGTTGTCGATCATCGCCGACAGCAGCGAATGGGCCGAGGTGATCGCGTGAAAATCGCCGGTGAAGTGCAGGTTCATCTCTTCCATCGGAACAACCTGCGCATAGCCGCCACCCGCAGCGCCGCCCTTCATGCCGAAGTTCGGACCCAGCGAGGCCTCGCGGATACAGATCATCGCATTCTTGCCGATCCGGTTCAGACCGTCACCCAGACCAACCGTTGTGGTCGTCTTGCCCTCACCCGCAGGCGTCGGGTTGATCGCCGTCACCAGCACCAGCTTGCCGTCCTCACGACCCTGCACCGAGTTGATGAACTCCTGGCTCACCTTCGCCTTGTCATGCCCATACGGCAAAAGATCATCACTGGATATTCCAAGCTTCGCGCCGATCTCCTGGATCGGCTTCTTATTCGCTTCACGCGCAATTTCGATGTCGGATTTATAGCTCATTGG
>NZ_JBQERN010000042.1:0-2885 GCF_056535105.1 Ruegeria sp. O5
CGTTAAATCCCACCTAATCGCGTTTTTGACCGATTGACAATCAAGCCTTATGCCGAAACAAATGTCTGCCGCCTTCACCTTTGATAAGGTTGATCGCATCGCGCATGATCTCGCCAATGATCTGTTCTGCAGGTTTCGAGGTTCTTATGATACCCACACCTTCGCCGACAATACCGGGAACGATTGACGGATTTCCGGAATTCTGAGCATCGTTCCAAAGTCGTCTTTGAACATCCAAGCCGGCGTCTAGCGCGGCTTCTCGACCATGCCATTTACTGACAAAATTATTTCGACGTACCCGGATTGAGTATCGGTCCGGCCAAGAATAACCGCGAATGATGTCGGGAACCGAGGTTCGAACGGTTTCATCCCCTGATGCGCGCAAGATGTCACTGAGAATCTGTGGATGGATCAGCGCCTCATCTGCAGCAACAAACCGAGTTCCTATCACAACGCCATCTGCGCCAAGCATCAGGGCCGCAGCCAGACCGCGACCATCGCCGATACCACCGGCGGCGCAAAGTACAGCCGAACTGTTCGATGCGTCAATTTTATCCGCCACTTCGGGCACAAGCGCGATCGTGCCGCGCACCTCGCCGTGGCCACCAGCTTCGGCCCCCTGAGCCACGATGACATCGGCGCCAACCGCAATGGCACGCAGCGCGTCCCGAAGTGTCTGGATTTGGCAGATAAGCGGAACGCCCGTCCGTTTGATCCTGTCGGCAAAGGGTGCAGGATCACCAAAGGACAGAAAGACCGCGGCTGGCCCGCGCTCCAGCACGTAATCGAGCAGAGCGGGCTGCTCTGCCAACTTCCATGTGATCAGACCGCACCCGACAGGGGTGGTTCCGGCTGCATCGAACTGTTGCGCAATCCAGTCCCGATCGCCGTAACCCCCCGCCGACCAACCCAAGCCCGCCCGCCTGCGTCACAGCCGAGGCCAACGACCCACCCGCAACAAACGCCATTGGCGCCTGAATGATCGGGTGGGACAGGTTCAGGCGCTCGGTCAGCCGGGTTTTCACGTGGCCGTCTTTCGGTAGTCGACAACCGGCAGCCCACCGATGCCCCAGTTGTCCAGATCGACCTCGTCAATCACGACGACTGTGGTTGCCGGGTTTTTGCCCAGCACCTCGTGCAACAGTTCGCTCACTCCGGCGATCAGCTTTGCTTTCTCGCTCTGGCTTGGGCCGGTTCCGTCAGGACCACCTTCACGGGTTACTTTGATATTCACATATGGCATGGTTTTAATCCTTCCTTGGAACGTAGGAGAAGACCTTGGTGACAATCCGCCAGTCATTGCCGTGGCGGACAAGGGAAAGGTAATCCAGATAATCGCGCCCCATCATCGACATACGGGCCATGACATGGGCCAGCCTCGGACTGCCGAAGGAGATCTGCAATATCTCTTCATCGCGCGGGTCACCGCGCTTGGCTGGCGGTTCACGCTGATCCACACGGGCCATATAGCTCTCAAGATCCAGATACAGCTCATCCCCTTCGGTGGCGCAGATATACGCCAGTTTCGGGTGAAACACCTGTCTCAGGGCGTTGCTGTCGGCGTGATGAAGGCCCTCGAAATAGGCCTCCATCAATTCGACCACAGCTTTGTGATCGGCCGGGGTCATTGGATCAGCCCTTCGGCGCGCATCGCCGTTTGTGTTGCGGGACGTGCTGCCACCCGCTCGACATAGGCTTTCAGGCTTGGCCAGCCGGACAAATCGATTTCCGTAAAATTTGCCCAGTTCGAGACAACGAAAAGATATGCGTCCGCGACCGAAAACTTTCCGTCCACAAGGTATTCCCGCCCATCGGCCAGTATGTTTTCGACCTGATCGAATTTTGTTTTGACGATACTGCGCGCCTTGGTTTTTTCGGTGTCGGTGGAATCACCCTTGAACAGCGGGCTGAAGGATTTGTGCAGATCGGCCGCCACAAAACTCAGATATTCCTGAACCCGTGTACGGGCCATCGTTCCGTTTGATGGTGCCAGATCAGAGGACGGGTACTTATCAGCAAGATATTGAAGAATAGCGGATCCCTCCCTGACAAGTTCACCGTCGTCCAGCGCAAGCACCGGCACATATCCTCGGGGGTTGATGGATCTAAAATCCGCGCCGGATTCAGTGCGGCCAGCCGCGGTATCAACGGCCTCAGTTTCGAAGGGAGTGCCGATTTCGGTCAGCACGATGTGGCTGGCAAGCGAACATGCGCCCGGTTTGTAGTAGAGTTTCATGGTATTCCTTTCTGGGGATTACTGGTGGCACCATAGACATGGAGAAGGGCATATCCGTTGACAACTAGGTTTCTGATGGTTACTTAAAAAATAGAGTAACCCAGCAGAAACCTGGTAACGCCTCATGGCCCTGAAGATGCGGAAAAACCGAAGCCCGGCGCCACCCGAACCCTGCATGCTGACCGAATGCATGGCTGTGATTGCAGGTGCCTGGGCGCCGAACGTGATCTGGTCGTTGCGGGCCGGGCCACGCCGCTTTAGTGAACTGCGTTCGGATATTCCGCCGATTTCTGCCAAGGTACTTTCGGCCCGTTTGTCGGAACTGGCCGCACGAGGTGTGCTGGTCCGCCATGTCCGGCGCACGTCGCCCCCCTCGACGGAATACAGCCTGACCGAGCTTGGGGCCGAATTGATCCCGGCCCTTGACGCGATTGTTCAGGTCGGCCACCGACTGAAGGCACGACAAAGTAGTCAACAGGGGGCAGATTAAGTGGTCCCGTCTTCTCGGACAGCTTTGCAGCAAATCTAGGGTCAGGATTCATTGGTTTTTGTTGTGCCGCGTGCTTCACAGCTCCGAAAACGGAGCGGTGACATGAGTGATTTTCTGGCTGATCGACGCGCAAATGGCGTGTCTCGAGCCTTTCTTTCT
>NZ_JBQERN010000043.1:0-2424 GCF_056535105.1 Ruegeria sp. O5
TCCCCCGTCAACCGCGTCGACAACGCATACGGCGACCGAAACCTCGTATGCACATGCCCACCAATGGACGCATACGAAGACGCCGCTGAGTGAAACCCGTGTCTGTCCGATCCGTCAATTCGCCTGACGGATCGGATTTACACCCTGAGGGCAGCGCCAATCGGGGCGCTGCCACGCCCAAATCGTCGGAGGAACAATGAAACACTATGTCCTCGAAAATGATCACGCCAATCTGTCTGAAACGGAGCCTGAGGCACCCGAAAGATTGAAACATATCGATGTCATTCTCAACGGTGAAGCGGCTATGGCGTCAGCTGGAATGGTCATCGAATTCTATCAGGCGTTAAACACTCTGGCCGAAGACTGCACCTATGCGGTCAACCTTCGTGTCGCTGGCTCGGAACCCGCGGGCGGACCGTTATACTGGGCCGGACGAACGGCGGTTTTCTGGGGAGATCTGGAGAACATCTGGTCCATTCCACATTCGCGCAGATTCTGGGTATCGCAGGTCCTGAACCTGTCTTCGCGGGTTGTTCTGGTCGGCGGCGCGGTGCTGCTTCTGCCGCAACTCGGAAGAACAGGCCGGAACACCGTTGCTGTCCACCCGAATTTCGCAGCCGCTGCACTGGAGGGCGGGCTGGAAGATTGTGGCACCGGCACGCATCTGGCCGCAGACGGGTGCGCCCATAGCGCAACCACCCGGTTAAGCGCGCTGCGCCTGCTGTCAGAATTTGTGTCGATCGACCACGGGGAACATATCGCGGACATACTGCGCGGATACATTGGACTGACGGAACCCACACAAAAGCACGGCAGCACGCTTGCCGCCCGTCTGGTGCACCGTGCAAAAGGTGATCAGCTTGTCATGCGCACGCTGGATGCGATGCAGGAAAACATCGAAGATCCTTTGACGATCTCGGAACTTTCCAATGTACTCAGGACCTCGACCCGCCAGTTACAGCGAAGGTTTCTAAGCAAAACCGGTGCGAAACTTTTGTCGACCTACAAAGAGCTACGGCTGGAGCGGGCGCAGAGCCTTTTACAATTCACCAACATGTCGCAGATCGAAATCTCGACAGCGACCGGCTTTTCATCGACTGTCGCGCTGAAACGCGCCTTTCAACGCAGCTTTGACGTCAGCCCGGACGAAATTCGGAACAAGCGATTTCTGGGGACGGCCGCCCCGGAACACGGATAACCTTTCGCGTTGGTCTCGTGATCCACCAGTCAACGCAGCACCGAGCCCGCGTGGACAATGCGCCCACGCAGGTCGGGTTTGGTGCAGGCGATCAGGCCGCAGCGATCTGACTGGCCTTTTCAACCAGTACTTCGGCCTGCCGGATCGAGGCATAATCGATCAGACGACCATCCAGAGACACGGCACCTTTTCCGTCTGCCTCGGCCTCGGCCATGGCGACAAGGATACGCCGTGCCTTGGTAACTTCGGCATCCGAGGGCGACATCACCTCATTGGCAAGTGCGATCTGGCTGGGGTGGATGGCCCATTTGCCCTCGCAGCCCAGAACGGCGGCACGTTTTGCTGCGGCCTTGTAACCGTCGGGGTCCTGAAAATCGCCAAAAGGCCCGTCGATGGGGCGCAACCCGTTGGCGCGCGCCGCAACCACCATGCGGGCAAGGGCATAGTGCCACATGTCGCCCCAGTGGGTCAGGCGGCCGCCGTCGGCATCCGGGTCGGTCAGAACCGAATAATCCGGGTTCACGCCCCCGATGATTGTGGTTCGCGCGCGGGTTGAGGCGGCATAATCCGCGACACCAAAATGAAGGCTTTCATTGCGCTTTGATGCAGCCGCAATCGCGCTGACATTCTGCATACCAAGCGCGGTTTCGATGATGTGTTCGAACCCGATCCGTTTCTTGTATCCCTTGGCGTCTTCGATCTGGGTCACCAGCATGTCGACCGCATATACATCTGCAGCTGTCCCGACCTTGGGGATCATGATCAGGTCCAGACGCTGGCCCGCCTGTTCGACAACATCCACGACGTCCCGGTACATGTAATGGGTGTCCAGACCATTGATCCGGACCGACATGGTCTTGCTCCCCCAGTCGATATCATTCAGCGCCTGAATGATGTTCCTGCGCGCCTGCTCCTTTTCATCGGGCGCGACGGCGTCTTCCAGATCGAGGAAGATGACATCCGCGTCCGATTTCGCAGCCTTCTCAAACATTCCGGGCTGGCTGCCGGGCACGGCAAGCTCGCTGCGGTTCAGGCGGGCGGGGGCTTGTTCAATTGGTTGAAAGCTCATGGTTGGGACCTTTCGGCTTACAGGTTCGGGTATATGGGGAAGCGGTTGCAGAGGTCTGCGACCTGGGCGCGGACGCGGGCTTCGACTTCGGCGTTGCCGTCTTCGCCGTTGGCGGCCAGGCCGTCGACCACTTCGATGATCCAGTCGGCGATCTGGC
>NZ_JBQERN010000044.1:0-2402 GCF_056535105.1 Ruegeria sp. O5
GAATTGTTTGACAGGTTCGCCATTCTTGCGCGGCGTAAAATTCACATTTGAGCAATGGTATCTTGACAGATTAATATGCCAAGAAAAATCGATTATACCTTCAACGTCATAAGTCTGACCTATGGATGACCTTACATAAGAGTTTCGATGTGATCCGAGGGAGCCTCGTGTGGCAAGCTGATCAGAATAGAGAATAGACGGGGATAACCAGACGGTTCCTTTCCTTCAGTACAAACGCCCCAATTCCCTGATCCTTTGCGGATAATCGTCTGGAAAACGCCAGATGACTTCGCCGGGTGCGCGCACCAGTCCGCGCGCGGCGGGGTCTTTGTTGGTCAGCAATGACAGGAAAAGATCGCTGCTGGCCCATGGTGAAGACCGGAAGTACCAATGCCCGTTGCCAGTGCCCGCCTCTTCGGCATCCGTCACGTCGATGACATGCAGCCTTGGGGTCCGGGCCAGTTCCGCTTGCACCGCAGGCACTGCTTCGCCGGGCGGCGAGGTCTCTCCGACGCGCTTGCGGCCAAAGACAAACCTAGACATCGCCAGCGCGGAATCCGTTTGCGACTGATAGATCGTCAGGTCCGTAACCGCATCGAGAAGACCGTCCTCGATAGCATGAAGGAAATAAGCGCGGTCTAGGTCGCTGCCGATCAGGATGAGTTTGCCCAACCGCGCATTTTCCTCGGCTCCCAACGCGATTTGATAAGCGGCATCAAAGGCCAGCCTAGTCCCGGCGCTGTAGCCGATCAGGTGAATGCGACGGGCATCGGTATGAGTCGAAAGAAAGGCAATCAGCTCGCGCAGATAGCGTCGCGAGGCCAGCGCCGATTCCTGATCGCGGAAATAGGCCAGCGTACTTGGGGTTGCTGTCCAATTGTAACTGATGAAAGCGCCCTGATAGCCCAGGAAATGCTGCAACTGGCTTGAGACCAGGGTGGAATAGTCGAAGTCCACATTATAGCCGTGGATGTAAATGAAAATGTCGTTGTTGGCCGATTGCGCCAATTGCGCATTGATTTGTGACGCAAAACGGCGACCGGCAGATTCGACCTCGGCACGGCTGGGTGGCGTATCCATGTATTTGATTGCGCTGAACGGCAGAATGCCGGTCTCGGTCACGCCCGCCACACGTAGCCTATAGTCCCGATCCCGCGCCGCGGCGAGCGTGATGCGCCTTGCGTTTTCCCAGCTTTCAAGCGGCGGGTCCGACGCAACCTGCGCGACACCCGCCCGCAACACGTGCCCCCGTGCGTTATTGTAGCTTTTCTGTGGGTCGTCCGGTTCCGCAGGCTGGCGGTCGGTTGCGTAAAACAGACGCGTCCGCGCCTCAAAATTGCCCTCGGTCACATCCCCGAACGGGTCAAGCGTGCCATTGGCAAAGACCGTTGGCGAAGGCATGATGTCAATTTCATTGTAGGTTTTCGCCGCGCACCCCGTCAGGGTTATGAAGAAAATTAGCCAACAGAACCTATGCATCAGACACTTTACGCCCCAGAATTTCCGCCGCATTGAGATCTGCCGGCACGAGCTTTCAACCATTTTTGCAAATGGACCATCTTTGGCAAGCCTTAGAGGATGCCTGCGACAACGATGGCAGCAGATTGCGGGCCGTGACCGTGGATGATGTTGTCAGAGAGACGTTTGAAGAGTTCGAGTAATCGGCCACATTAACCAATGTTCGCCGATTTCGGGGTCGGCTTCTTGATGAGTCTTTTACAATGTGAAGCTACGCAAAGGCGAAAGGGACCATGTGAAAACGGCTATGAAACGGGCCAGATGTTCATCAAGGTGAAGGGCATGTGCGAATAGTCATGAACGTTTCCTGCACTGAAAAGGTTCGCACCAGAATTTTACCACTCTTGGCTGTCCGGCTCCCGCCGCACGTTTGTGGGCTCCAAAAGGATGTTTGTTTGCTGTTTTTTACCTTGGCCTCACCCTATCCAGGGATCGAAGCTTCCAGAGTACCCGGCGCAATTCAGCGGTTTTTCGATTGGATGAAACTCCTCCAGTGCACTGCCTGTGCCCCAAAGTTAAAACGATTTGCGATCGTGTGGCTTTTTGTTGCTTTTTCTTGACCGAGCAAACGAATTGATACATTTTACCAAAATAAAACCAGAATGGAGCACAAATTATCACGAATATAGACCGTTTTTGTCGCTCCATACCGCCCTTGAGTCAGAGGTTTCGTCTCGGTGTAAGGATGGTTTCGGAGCGGCGGCAGTGCTAATAACAGAATGTCCTGTGCGGACTGGTTATGGTAACCTGAAATAGAAAGGTATCGCCCCGACAGTTTGCAGTTAACTGCACATTATTAGGGTGCAATTCTGTCAAATTGGCGGTCACTGGCTTCACTTGACCCAAAGCGCCTCGAAAAAGAAGGCACCCAACAAAAATGATCA
>NZ_JBQERN010000045.1:0-2331 GCF_056535105.1 Ruegeria sp. O5
GGTCAGACTTTGACGGCTTGTAGTTCTTCGAGCAGGTCGAGGAGTTGATTGAGTTTTTCTCGTCCCATTTGTTTTTCGATGCTTTGGTAGATCTGCAGAGAGGTTCCGAGGTTTTCGGCGAGGATGTTTCGTCCTTCGTTTGTGATCTTCACCATTGTGCGTCGTTTGTCGTGGCTGTCCTGGCGGCGTGATATTTGGCCTTCGGCTTCCATCGTGCGCAGGATGCGGGTGAGGCTTGGCAACAGCAGGCAGGCCTCTTTGGCAATCGAGCTTTGCTCCACTTCACCCAACTCGTCCAGCACGCGCAGGATGCGCCATTTCTGCTCGGTCAGTTGTATCCCCTGCAGCATGTCCCGGATGGGGGCCATGACGGTTTCGCGTGCGCGCAGCAAGGCAATCGGAAGGGCGCGCGAGGTGTTCTTGGTGTGGCTTTGTTCACTCATGACAGTCTTCTAATTCGCAGAGTCAAAAGATGCAAAGATTAACAAAGCAAGTTCTTGACAGCGGGGGTTCCAATTTACTAAACATGTTTACCATTGGAGGGGAGCACATGCCACATTTTCACGTCGAGTATTCCGGCAATCTGGAAGACAGGGTCGATATGAGTGGCTTGTGCGAATGCATCCGGGCCACGGCTGCCGGGATCAAGACATTTCCCCTGCCCGGTATTCGTGTCCGGGCCACGCGGGTCGATCACTATGCCATCGCGGACGGCAATCCGGCGCATGGGTTTATCGATATCTCGATCCGCCTGCGCGCTGGCCGGGCTGCGGATGTCAAACGGGACGCCACGCAGCGCATTTTTGAGGCGGTTGAGGCCTATCTGTCCCCCGCCTTCGCCGGACATTCCATCGCGCTCTCGCTTGAGATGCGTGACATTGACCCAGACCTTTCGCCCAAGACCGGCACGATCCGGGACCATTTGGGCGCGACCAACCAGGAGACCTGATCCATGAGCGCACTGGATACGAATATCGAGAAGCTGGCGGGCTTTCTGACCCGGTTTAAGGAAACCGGCATCAAGAACCGGATCGCGGGCGAAGATCGCGACGGTTCCGCAGGGGTGTTCCAATCCACCTCCCCGGTTGACAGGTCGGTGATCTGCGATGTCGCCCATGGCACAGCCGATGATATCGACGCTGCCGCCAATGCCGCCCACGCCGCATTTGCCGATTGGCGCGACATGCCTGCCACCGAGCGGCGCCGCATCTTGCTGAACGTTGCCGATGCGATCGAGGCCCGTGCCGAGGAAATTGCGCTGTGTGAATGCTGGGACACCGGCCAGACCCTGCGCTTTATGTCCAAGGCCGCGCTGCGGGGGGCCGAGAATTTCCGGTATTTCGCGGATCAGGTGGTCCAGGCGCGGGACGGTCAGCACCTTAAGTCGCCGACCCTGATGAACATCACCACGCGCGTTCCGATTGGTCCGGTGGGGGTGATCACGCCGTGGAACACGCCGTTCATGCTGTCGACATGGAAGATCGCACCTGCTTTGGCTGCCGGGTGCACTGTGGTTCACAAACCGGCCGAAGATTCTCCGCTGTCCGCTCGCCTGCTGGTGGAGATCGCCGAAGAGGCCGGGCTGCCCAAGGGTGTGCTGAACACCGTGAACGGGTTCGGCCCCGATGCGGGTAAGGCGTTGACGGAGCATCCGTTGATCAAGGCGATCGCCTTTGTCGGTGAAAGCCGCACCGGCAGCATCATCACCAAACAAGGTGCCGATACGCTCAAGCGGATGCATCTGGAACTGGGCGGCAAGAACCCGGTTGTTGTGTTCGACGACGCCGATCTCGACCGGGCGCTGGATGCGGTGATCTTCATGATCTACTCGATCAATGGCGAGCGCTGCACGTCATCCTCGCGCCTGCTGGTGCAGGACACCATCAAGGACGCGTTCGAGGCAAAGCTGATCGAGCGGGTCAACACCATCAAGGTCGGTCATCCGCTGGATCCTGCGACCGAGATCGGGCCCCTGGTGACCGAGGAGCATTATAACAAGGTGACCTCCTATTTTGACATCGCGAAAGAAGACGGTGCGACTGTCGCCGCCGGAGGTGTCAAGGTGGGCGACACAGGGTATTTCATTCGCCCAACCCTGTTTACCGATGCCAATAACCAGATGCGTATCGCGCGCGAAGAGATATTCGGCCCGGTTCTGACTTCGATCCCGTTCTCGACCGAGGACGAGGCGCTGCAGATCGCCAACGACACACCATACGGTCTGACCGGCTATGTCTGGACCAATGACCTGACCCGCGCCTTGCGGTTCACCGACAAGCTTGAAGCCGGGATGATCTGGGTGAACTCGGAAAACGTCCGCCACCTGCCCAC
>NZ_JBQERN010000046.1:0-1946 GCF_056535105.1 Ruegeria sp. O5
GTTTTGGTTGCGGGTTTGGTGGTGAGGTCTTATTTAGCGTGTTTGGATGTTGGGATGGGTTGGTGTGCCGCAGGGTTGCATCTGTCCTTTAGGCGCGGCGGGATATGGGGTATCTGGGCGTGCGCACCGTTTCACGGATTTGGAGAACGCAATGATGAAGCGCGCCTGGAACAAGTGGCGATCGGGCTATATGGGCCGGCTTGTCGGTGAGAGCTTTTATGCGCAGGGCGGGCTTTACGGCGTTGCGATCCTGGCGATGATCGCGGTGGCGGTCACCACCGCCGGCTCGGCTTACATGATGGAATATATCGTTGATGCCATGACCAGCCCGGAATTGCGGGGATGGGCGCATGTCATTGCGCTGGGGGTTGTGCTTCTGTTCCTGACCAAGGCGGTGGCCTCGTATATTCAGGCCGTCTTTCTGGCGCGCGCGGGCAACCGGATTGTGGCCCAGCAGCAGGAGAAGCTGTACCGCAAGCTGGTCCGGCACGGGGTGTCGTTCTTTTCGACCAATGAATCATCGGATTTGCTGATGCGCACGACCAATGGCGCGCAATCGGCCCGGGGCCTGATCGATGTTCTGGTCACCGGGTTTGTCCGCGATGCCCTGACCCTGGTCGGCCTGATTGTGGTCATGGTGTATCAGCAGCCGGTCCTGTCGGTGATGTTCTTTGTGGTGGGCCCGGTTGCCCTGCTGGGGGTGCGGTATCTGCTGAAAAGCGTCCGCTCGATCATGCAGGCCGAGTTCAAATCGCTGGCCGAGATCATCCGGGTGCTGCAGGAGACCTCGGCGGGGATCAAGGTGATCAAGGTGTTTGCGCTTGAAGATCGCATGATCGACCGAATGGAGACCGCGATCCGGAAGGTCGAACAGCGCTCGAACGACATCGCCCGGCTGCAGGCCATTGCCAGCCCGCTGATGGAGTTTCTGGCCGGTCTGGCGGTTGCCGGGGTTCTCATTGTCAGCACGATGGGCATCGCGGGCACCGAACAGCCGACCGCGGGTCAGTTGATGTCCTTCATCACCGCTTTGCTGATGGCCTATGAACCCGCCAAGCGCCTGTCCAGGATGCGGGTCCAGATTGAAACCTGCATGGTCGGTGTCGGCCTGTTGTTCAGCCTGCTGGATCAGGAGGACACGATGGTGGAAAGCCCCCGGGCCCGTGACCTGAGTGACGGCCCCGGACAGATCACGCTGCGCAATGTGACCTTTGGCTATCAGGGCACGGTGCCGGTGATCGACAACATGAGCGCCACTTTCGAGGCCGGGAAAACCACGGCCCTTGTCGGCCAGTCCGGTGGTGGCAAATCCACGTTGTTTGGCCTGATCATGCGGTTTTACGACCCCGATCAGGGCAGCGTCGAGATCGATGGCCAGGACCTGAGGGATGTCAGCTTTGCCTCGCTGCGGCGGAAAATCTCGTATGTCGGTCAGGACACGTTCCTGTTCTCGGCCTCGGTGATGGACAACCTGCGCTGCTCGGCACCCGAGGCGAGCGATGAAGAGGTGATCGCGGCAGCCCGGGCCGCACATGCGCATCAGTTCATCACAGACCTGCCGCAGGGCTATGAGACCCCGGTGGGCGAAAACGGAACCTTTCTGTCGGGCGGTCAGAAACAGCGCATCGCGATTGCCCGCGCCATTCTGCGCAAGGCCGAAATCCTGCTGCTGGACGAGGCCACAAGCGCGCTGGACGCGGAATCGGAATCGCTGGTCAAAGAGGCGCTGGACGCCCTGACACAGGATGTCACCGTCATCGTCATCGCCCACCGCCTGTCAACCGTGCTGGAGGCAGACAAGATCATCGTCATCCAGGACGGCACTATCGCCGAACAGGGAAACCTCGACCAACTCATGCAGAAAAACGGACCCTTCAAAAACCTCTTCGACCAACAGTTCAATAAACACAAACAAAAACAAAAAGTCGCTCAGTAATGAGAGGGGG
>NZ_JBQERN010000047.1:0-1925 GCF_056535105.1 Ruegeria sp. O5
AACACCCCTATGAAGATGACGACGGAAGAGGCCTTTGTTAAGGTTTTGCAGATGCATGGTATTGAACATGCGTTTGGGATCATTGGCTCTGCGATGATGCCGATTTCGGATCTGTTTCCGAAGGCTGGGATCATGTTCTGGGACTGTGCGCATGAGGGCAGCGCGGGGATGATGGCGGATGGCTACACCCGGGCGACCGGCAAGATGTCGATGATGATCGCGCAGAACGGCCCGGGCATCACCAACTTTGTGACCGCCGTCAAGACCGCCTACTGGAACCACACCCCGCTTCTGCTGGTGACCCCGCAGGCGGCCAACAAGACGATCGGTCAGGGGGGCTTTCAGGAAGTCGAGCAGATGAAGCTGTTCGAGGACATGGTCGCCTATCAGGAAGAGGTCCGCGACCCGACCCGCGTCTGCGAGGTTCTGAACCGTGTGATCATGCAGGCCAAGCGCGCCAGCGCCCCGGCCCAGCTGAACATCCCGCGCGACATGTGGACCCAGGTTGTCGATATCGACCTGCCCGCCATTGTCGAGTTCGAGCGCCCCTCGGGTGGCGAAACCGCCGTGGCCCAGGCGGCCGAGCTGCTGTCGAACGCCAGAAACCCTGTCATTCTGAACGGCGCCGGTGTGGTTCTGGCCGAAGGCGGCATCGAGGCGTCGAAAGCGCTGGCCGAGCGCCTGGATGCGCCGGTCTGCGTCGGCTACCAGCACAATGACGCCTTCCCGGGCAGCCACCCGCTGTTTGCCGGTCCGCTGGGCTATAACGGTTCGAAAGCGGGGATGGAGCTGATCAGCGAGGCGGATGTTGTCCTGTGCCTCGGCACCCGTCTGAACCCGTTCTCGACCCTGCCGGGCTATGGCATCAACTACTGGCCCGCGGATGCCAAGATCATCCAGGTTGACATCAACCCTGACCGTATCGGCCTGACCAAAGCGGTCAGCGTCGGCATCATCGGCGACGCCGCCAAGGTGGCAAAGGGCATTCTGGCCCAGCTGAGCGACACCGCCGGTGACGAAGGCCGCAAGGAGCGCAAAGAGCGCATCGCGCAGAAGAAATCGGCCTGGGCGCAGGAACTGACCTCGATGACCCATGAGGATGACGATCCGGGCACCACCTGGAACCAGCGCGCCCGCGCGGCCAAGCCCGACTGGATGAGCCCGCGCATGGCGTGGCGCGCCATTCAGGCGGCGCTGCCGAAAGAGGCGATCATCAGCTCGGACATTGGCAACAACTGCGCCATCGGCAACGCCTATCCGTCGTTTGAAGAGGGTCGCAAATACCTGGCGCCGGGCCTGTTCGGCCCCTGCGGCTATGGCCTGCCCGCCGTCGTTGGTGCCAAGATCGGCTGCCCGGATGTTCCGGTTGTGGGCTTTGCCGGTGACGGCGCCTTTGGCATCGCGGTGAACGAACTGACCGCGATTGGCCGCGAGGAATGGCCCGCCGTGACCCAGATCGTGTTCCGCAACTACCAGTGGGGCGCGGAAAAGCGCAACTCGACCCTGTGGTTCGACGACAACTTCGTGGGCACCGAGCTGGACACCAAGGTGTCTTATGCCGGTATCGCGCAGGCCTGTGGCCTGAAAGGCGTTGTCGCCCGCACCCAGGACGAGCTGACCGCGGCGCTGAACCAGGCGATCGAGGACCAGAAGAACGGCATCACCACGCTGATCGAGGCCCTGATCAACCAGGAGCTTGGCGAGCCTTTCCGCCGCGACGCGATGAAAAAACCCGTCGCAGTCGCCGGCATCAGCGCCGATGACATGAAGGCGCAGGGCGCATAACCCCAGGACGAGGCCGGAGCACATGACCCTGACACCCGTCGAGCTGTTGCGGCAAAACGCTCCGGCCACCCGTCCCATAATCGCCCTCAGCGAAGGCAACGACCCCCGCATCACAAAAGGGGCCATCAACGCGCAGAGGG
>NZ_JBQERN010000048.1:0-1515 GCF_056535105.1 Ruegeria sp. O5
GATAGTGTTGAAAAAGTCCATTGATTGGTCGGTCTGTCGCTGATTCACTCGTTTTATGAGCGGAGGTGCGGCGATGATGGGACCGAGGCAGGTGGCGCAAGGTGCGTTGTTTTATGAGTTCTCGATTGACGAGTTTGTTCCTGCCGATCACCCGTTACGCGGCATTGATCGTTTCCTTGACCTGTCAGACGTTCGACCGCTTCTGGCACCGTCGTATAGCTCGCATGGCCGCCCTTCGATTGATCCAGAGTTGATGATCCGGATGCTGTTGTTGGGCTACTGCCAAGGCATTCGTTCAGAACGCCGCCTTTGCGAAGAGGTGCATGTCAATCTGGCCTACAGATGGTTTTGCAGGCTCGACCTGACGGACCCGGTGCCTGACCATTCAACCTTCTCAAAGAACCGGCATGGGCGCTTTCGGGAAAGCGGTTTGTTCCGACATCTCTTCGAGACAGTTTTGCAGCGCTGCATCGATGAGGGCTTGGTTGGCGGCGAGAACTTCGGCGTCGATGCCAGCTTGATCCCTGCCAATGCGAACCAGACGCGCGGCATTGACAGCAAGGAGGGTCTGCCACGGGAATTGGCCACGCGCGTGGTTCACGAATATCTCGAAACACTGGATGATGCCGCATTCGGCGCGTCCACCAAAGTCGTTCCCAAATACATCTCGCCGGTGGACCCTGCGGCGCGCTGGACAGGCGCCGATGGAGGTGCCGCATTCTTCGCCTATTCCACCAACTATATGGTGGATTTGGACAATGCGGTGATCGTTGACGTCGAGCCATCGGTTCCGATCCGAACCGCTGAGGCTTTCGCGGCGCGGCGTATGATCGACCGGATCACGGAACGCTTCAACATGACGCCAGATAAGCTGGTCGGCGATACGGGCTACGGATCAGCGGAGATGCTGGGTTGGCTCGTCGAAGAGCGTGGGATCGCGCCACACATTCCAGTTTGGGATAAATCCAAACAGACGGACGGCACGTTCTCGCGCGAAGACTTCATCTACGACCCCGCAACCGACAGCTACACATGCCCCGGCAACAAGGAACTGCGAACATACCGCCGGAACTTCTCCAAGCCGCGAAAGCCCAACGGTGGCAAAGACGGGTTCATCCGATACCGCGCCTCGAAGCATGATTGCGACGCATGTCCACTCAAGCCAAAATGCTGCCCAGGGGACCCTGGCAGGCGCGTGATGCGATCAATCCACGAAGCAGCTCGGGACGTAGCCCGCGATATCCGCAAAACAGATGCCTACATGACCTCATTCATTCAAAGGCGGAAAGTCGAGATGCTCTTCGCCCATCTGAAGCGATACATCGGCTTGCCAATGATGCGACTTCGAGGACCTAAAGGCGCATACGAACAGTTCCAGCTCGCAGCCACAGCACA
Organism: Ruegeria sp. O5; assembly: GCF_056535105.1. Taxonomy (NCBI): domain Bacteria; kingdom Pseudomonadati; phylum Pseudomonadota; class Alphaproteobacteria; order Rhodobacterales; family Roseobacteraceae; genus Ruegeria; species Ruegeria sp. O5. The sequence continues at coordinate 1,396 of NZ_JBQERN010000048.1, forward strand.
AAACCTCAGGAAACTGGCAAAAATGGTTCCGCAACCAGAACCAACAGGCTGAGAGGAATAAATCGACTGCTTTCGGCTTCGCCAACCGGCAGTTCAAACGTCGACTTCTTCAACACTATC
>NZ_JBQERN010000049.1:0-1255 GCF_056535105.1 Ruegeria sp. O5
TGAGCCTCCCCAACTGAACTGGTCCACCGCTATGTTTAGGAAACGGAGGACCACGAATGGCAAACAAGCGACCGAAGCCCGAAGAGATTGTCTCGAAGTTACGGCAGGTTGAAGTTCTGATGGGGCAAGGCATGTCCCGTCTTGATGCGATCAGGCAGATCGGCGTTGTTGAACAAACCTATTACCGCTGGCGCAAGAAGTACGGCGGAATGGGCGTAGATCAGTTGAAAGAACTGAAACGGCTTCAGAAAGAGAATGAGCGACTGCGACGTGCGGTATCCGATCTGACGTTGGACAAGCTGATCCTGACGGAAGCCGCGAAGGGAAACTACTGAGCCCCGCTCGTCGTCGTGCTTGTATTGACCATGTTCGCAACCAACTGAACGTTTCCGAGAGACGCGCCTGCCGCGTGCTTGGACAACACCGGTCCACGCAACGGCGTGTCCCACAAGGTCGCGCAGACGAAGACCGATTGGTGGCCGACATGATCGAGCTGACCCGTCAATACGGCCGATATGGCTATCGCAGGATCGCTGCATTGCTGAGAGAGGCTGGATGGTCTGTCAGCGATGGGCGAATTGAACGGCTTTGGCGACGAGAGGGGCTGAAAGTGCCAGTGAAACAACCGAAGAAAGGACGGCTTTGGCTGAACCCCTCTCATCGATACTGCGTATCGACTGCCGGGCAGTGGATGGGTCGTGTGTTCGGCTGAGGCCGGAGTATCGCAATCATGTATGGAGCTATGATTTCGTCCATTGTCGAACCGACGATGGCAAAGCCTTCCGGACGCTGAACATCCTTGATGAGCACAGCCGGGAGTGCCTGGCGATTAGAGTGAAGCGCAAGCTGAACTCGGTCGACGTGATCGACGCCCTGACGGATCTGTTCATACTTCGGGGGGCACCCTGTTTCATACGTTCAGACAATGGGCCAGAATTTGTCGCCCAGGCTGTCCGAGACTGGACCGCCGCAGTTGGCGCCCAGACGGCTTACATTGAACCTGGGAGCCCGTGGGAGAACGGATACTGCGAAAGCTTCAATGGCCGGTTCAGGGACGAACTACTCAACGGCGAAATCTTCTACAGCCTGCGCGAAGCACAAATCCTGATCGAACAATGGAGGAGACACTACAATACAAAACGCCCCCACAGTGCACTGGGCTATCGCCCGCCGGCACCTGAAACCATCATCCCGATGGATCACAGGCCGATGATGCACTAACAATCAACTTGGACCAGTCAGATGAGGCTGCTCA
>NZ_JBQERN010000050.1:0-1190 GCF_056535105.1 Ruegeria sp. O5
CCTGAGCTTTTTGGCTCGATCCGGTCTGAGCTGGGTCGTCAGCGCGACGAGATCGAGCTGATTGCGTCCGAGAACATCGTCTCTGCCGCCGTGATGGAGGCGCAGGGTTCGGTGATGACCAACAAATATGCCGAAGGTTACCCGGGCCGGCGCTATTACGGGGGCTGCGAGTTTGTTGATATCGCCGAGAATCTGGCCATCGACCGCGCCAAGCAGCTGTTTGGCTGCGGTTTTGCCAATGTGCAGCCGAACTCGGGCAGCCAGGCCAACCAGGGCGTGTTCCAGGCGCTGATCCAGCCCGGCGACACCATTCTGGGTATGAGCCTGGATGCTGGTGGCCACCTGACCCACGGCGCGCGGCCCAACCAGTCGGGCAAGTGGTTCAACGCCGTGCAATACGGCGTGCGCCAGCAGGACAACATGCTGGACTATGATCAGGTCGAGGCGCTGGCGAAAGAGCATAACCCCAAGCTGATCATCGCGGGCGGTTCGGCCATCCCGCGTCAGATCGACTTTGCCCGCATGCGCGAGATCGCCGACATGGTCGGCGCCTATCTGCACGTGGACATGGCGCATTTCGCCGGTCTGGTTGCGGCGGGCGAGCATCCCAGCCCGTTCCCCTACGCGCATGTGGCGACCACCACCACACACAAGACCCTGCGCGGCCCACGTGGGGGTATGATCCTGACCAATGATGAAGATATCGCTAAGAAAGTGAATTCGGCGATCTTCCCCGGCATTCAGGGCGGCCCGCTGATGCATGTGATCGCGGCCAAGGCCGTGGCCTTTGGCGAGGCGCTGCGCCCCGAGTTCAAAAGCTACATCCAGCAGGTCGTGATCAATGCGCAGGCGCTCAGCGATCAGCTGATCAAGGGCGGGCTCGACACGGTGACCCACGGCACCGACACCCATGTGGTGCTGGTCGACCTGCGCCCCAAGGGCGTCAAGGGCAACGCCACCGAAAAGGCCCTGGGCCGGGCGCATATCACCTGCAACAAGAACGGCGTGCCGTTTGACCCGGAAAAGCCGACCATCACGTCGGGCATCCGCCTCGGCAGCCCCGCCGGCACCACCCGCGGCTTTGGCGAGGCCGAGTTCCGCCAGATCGCCGACTGGATCATCGAAGTGGTCGACGGCCTGGCCGCCAACGGCGAAGACGGCAACGCCGAAGTCGAAGCCCGCGTCCGCGC
>NZ_JBQERN010000051.1:0-1108 GCF_056535105.1 Ruegeria sp. O5
TACTGGAAGATTGCCAGTTCCGCGTCTCGTCGCGTGTGCCACGACCTGCGCCAGATCAGCTCTGCCTTGATGGTCTTGAAGAAGGTCTCGACTGCCGAGTTGTCGTAACAATTTCCCTTGCCACTCATCGATACTTGGAAGCCGTGCTGACGCAGGAGCTTCTGGTAGTCGTGTGAGCAGTATTGGCTGCCACGGTCGGTGTGGTGAATGCATCCCTTTGGCGGCTGCCGCAGCGCCACAGCCATTTCCAAAGCCCGGATCGCCAGATCACGCTTCATTCGGTTCGACACGGCCCAACCGATCACGCGACGTGAATGCAAGTCGAGAACAACAGCCAGATAGAGCCAGCCTTCTCGCGTCCAGACATAACTGATGTCGCCTGCCCACTTCTGGTTCGGCTGATCCGCACGGAAGTCCCGGTTCAGCAGGTTGGGCGCGATATTGAAGGCGTGGTTGCTGTCGGTCGTTACTTTGTATTTCTTGGATCGTTCGACGCGTATGCCATTCTCGCGCATCAATCGGCCAACGCGGCGATGGCCGATGGGCAGGCCAAGCTCCTTCAGCTCTTCAGTCATCCGTGGACGGCCATAGCTGCCCAGGCTGAGACGGGATTGTTCCTTGATATGCGCCAAGACCACCATGTCGGTTCGCTGTCTTTGGCTGGCTGGGCGGCTGCGATAGGCGCGCAGTCCACGTGAACTGACATCCAGAACCTGGCAAAGGCGGTTGGTCGGGAATTCGTGGCCATGCTCTTCGATGAACCGGAACCTCATGGCTTTTGGCTCGCGAAGAAGGCTGTGGCCTTTTTTAGGATGTCCCTCTCCTCCTTCAGGATGCGGTTTTCACGTCGAAGTCGTTCGTTCTCTCGGGCAAGGTCGAGGTCTTTGTCAGACACCACCTCAGTGTCACGATGTGCTGTCACCCACTTGTTCAGTGTCGAAAGACCAACGCCCAAATCAGATGCTACCTGCTTGCGCGTCAGCCCGCTCGTCAGTGCGATCCGCACAGCGTCAGCGCGAAATTCGTCCGTCCGTTTCAGTCCCATAGTTCGTCTCCTTTGCTGCAATAAATGCTATCAAAGGAGCGGCAGCAAACCGCGACACGTCCA
>NZ_JBQERN010000052.1:0-913 GCF_056535105.1 Ruegeria sp. O5
AGGGGAAAGTTTGGCCATCTGCTCGTCGGTCAGCCAGAAAAGGTCGCTCATATCACCACTCCATTTTTCGAGCCGTGAATCATGCAGCGCCCTGAAAATCAATGCATCCTGACCCTAGAGCATCAAAATCTCCAAGAGCGTCAATAGCTCCATCAGACATAGCTTCGATGATCTCGTCGGCTCCGGATCGAAGAACAACTCTTGCCGCAGCGCGAGCTCCAATTACCCCGATTTTTTTTGCCGAATCCAAAGCTTTCTTTGCTTTGCCTCCCTGTGTTTTAGGTACGGCCTCGACCAACGCACCAAACAGTGTAACAATGGGATCACCCGAGTGGTCCGATTGCTGAACGTCCACTTCGATAACAATTTCCCCAGACTGTCTGAGTTGTTCTGACCAAGCCTTCCGAAAGAACGTCTTTCCCCTGCCAAATCCAGCTTCAATGGAAACGACCTTTGTGGTTTCCATTGACTTAATCAGGTTTGTGAAAGTGTTCCCGATATGTTCGTAGTCCAGAAGATCGTGGTCCCAAATACTCTGTGTTTTCATAAATATAAGTGCCTCAATTCGGGTGCATCGCGCGCAGAAACTACAACTTAACGTGAAGTTCAGTTGCTGGTATTCTATTCTACAGTTCGGGTAATTCTGCACATTGCCAATGGGATGAAAAGTGGTACGGCACCAAAAGTTCACTGATTTCTGGTGTTGCGCATTCATCACAGGGTGAATTTCGTCCCTAATGCTTCCAGAGTGCTTCCAGTTGTGCAGTGGCCCTGAACGCAGAAAGCGCCCCAAGGGGCGCTAAGTGTTTGATATCTGACTAGGAAGTATTGGTTGCGGGAGCAGGATTTGAACCTGCGACCTTCAGGTTATGAGCCTGACGAGCTACCGGGCTGCTCCATCCCGCGTCAGAGT
>NZ_JBQERN010000053.1:0-813 GCF_056535105.1 Ruegeria sp. O5
GGCGCTGCATGATTCACGGCTCGAAAAATGGAGTGGTGATATGAGCGACCTTTTCTGGCTGACCGACGAGCAGATGGCCAAACTTTCCCCTTTCTTCCCGCGGTCGCACGGCAAGCCACGGGTCGATGACAAGAGGGTGCTGAGCGGGATTATCTTCATCAATCGCAATGGGTTGCGGTGGCGTGACGCTCCCAAAGAATACGGACCGCACAAGACGCTTTATAGCCGGTGGAAGCGTTGGAGTGAGAAAGGCATCTTCGCTCGGATGATGGTCGGCTTGGCAGCCGAACACGGCGAGGAAAAGACCGTGATGATCCCCTCTCGGGACATTGCTCCGCAATGCCCTGCCGGGCAGTGGACGTGACCTATCTGAAAGCACATCGCACCGCGACCAGCATGGCCGCGAAAAACGGGGGCGTGGCCGCCTGATTGGCCGAACCAAGGGCGGCATGAATACGAAGCTGCATGCTATCTGTGACAGCCAAGGGCGACCGATCAGCCTTTTTGTCACCGCTGGCCAAGTCAGTGACTACATCGGTGCGCGAGCGCTAATGAGCAGCATACCAGAAGTCGACTGGCTGCTCGGGGATCGCGGCTATGATGCAGACTGGTTCCGAGACGCGTTGAAAGACAAAGGAATAAGCGCCTGCATCCCAGGTCGAAAGCAACGCAAGACAACTGTGAAGTATGACAAGCGCCGATACAAACGGCGCAACCGTATTGAGATCATGTTTGGTAGGCTCAAGGACTGGAGGTGTGTAGCGACACGTTATGATCGCTGTCCCAAAGTCTTCCTCTCCGCAATCGCCCTCG
>NZ_JBQERN010000054.1:0-710 GCF_056535105.1 Ruegeria sp. O5
ATCCCGAAGATGGTCGTGTTCATGAACAAAGTTGACCAGGTTGACGACGAAGAGCTGCTGGAACTGGTGGAAATGGAAATCCGCGAGCTGCTGTCTTCGTATGAATACCCCGGCGACGATATTCCGATCATCGCAGGTTCGGCTCTGGCCGCGATGGAAGGCCGTGACCCTGAAATCGGCGAGAACAAGATCCGCGAGCTGATGGCGGCTGTTGATGACTACATCGACACCCCTGAGCGTGCTGTTGACCAGCCGTTCCTGATGCCGATCGAAGACGTGTTCTCGATCTCGGGCCGTGGTACCGTTGTGACCGGCCGTGTCGAGCGTGGCGTGATCAACGTTGGCGACGAGATCGAAATCGTCGGCATCCGTGACACCGCGAAAACCACCTGCACCGGCGTTGAAATGTTCCGCAAGCTGCTGGACCGCGGTGAAGCGGGCGACAACATCGGCGCCCTGCTGCGTGGTGTGGACCGTGACGGCGTTGAGCGTGGCCAGGTTCTGTGTAAGCCGGGTTCGGTGACACCGCACACCAAGTTCGAAGCCGAAGCCTACATCCTGACCAAGGAAGAAGGCGGCCGTCACACGCCGTTCTTCGCGAACTACCGTCCTCAGTTCTACTTCCGGACCACTGACGTGACCGGCACCGTGACCCTGGCGGAAGGCACCGAGATGGTCATGCCCGGCGACAACGTGTCGTTCGGCGTTGA
>NZ_JBQERN010000055.1:0-708 GCF_056535105.1 Ruegeria sp. O5
AACGGATTGTTAGTGCGGAGCGACGACGTGCCGGGACGCGGAAGCAATTTCTAACGGCTGATGGGTGGTTACGAACCGCTGCAAACCTCCTGGAGATCGGTGTCCTAGCATCGTCCGTTCTCGCTTTCGGAATGGGAGGGGGCTGTTTTCAGCTCGATTGTTGAGGCCCTTGTGCGACCAACGATCCAAGCCCGGCGCGATTTCCCGTTTGGCGGTGCCAAAGGACCGCAACTTGTTCGTGATGATCCGCTTGGGAATGAAACCAAGGTGCTTGATCAGGCGGCGCAACAGCCGTTTTGCCGCCCGTTTGTCCCGCCTGGGTTGGAGGATTTCCTTCAGCACGACGCCATGCTGATCGACCGCGCGCAAAGCCGATACTTGCGACCTGAAATGTCCACGACAATTTCATCCAGATGCCAGACACCACCTGGACGGTTCAGTCTCTGCCGCAGATTTCGAGCTACCACCGGCCCGAATTTGATGACCCAGCGCCGAACAGTTTCATAAGAAGCATAGCGCACGCGCTGCAGCAGCATCTCTTCAACTTCCCGCAGGCTCAGATTGAAGCGAACGTACAGCCACACCGCGTGCTCAATGAGCTGAGGCGGAAACCGGGGGCGCTTGTAGCTGATTGACGATGTCTTCATCAATGTCACCTCCGCCCAATGTCGGGCATCAGCAACCTAACGACAGTTAATGTGACAACAC
>NZ_JBQERN010000056.1:0-706 GCF_056535105.1 Ruegeria sp. O5
GCAACCAGAACCAACAGGCTGAGAGGAATAAATCGACTGCTTTCGGCTTCGCCAACCGGCAGTTCAAACGTCGACTTCTTCAACACTATCCCCGTGCTCCCGACCTTCGCCCTTCATCAATTCATGCAAATTCAGCGAATGGCGGTTCTAGCGGGTCGCACTGCAGAGGAGTGGATCTTCGGAAAATGACTGGAATGGGCCGCTCCTCGAAGGTAGTTTGAACATGGAGCAGAGCTTGCTGCGGTCGCCATAAAGTCGGCAGTGAGCCGAGAGTGTGTGAAAACTCCGGCCCACAAGCTCTCTCGTTGCGCTCGTTTAAAGTGTCTGTGCAAAAGCTCTCCGAGAAGCCCCAGAGAATGTACGTAGAGGGTGTTTTCGGCGTATTTTGCCAGCGGTCAGAGTTTTCACACAGACAAGCCCATACCTCCCAAATGCTGCATGATGCACGAATGTCGGCTATCCGAAAACGAGCAACAGTCCGCTTATTGCAGAGATTGACAACACAAAAAGCCGAAGAAAACGTACATTGATCAGTCGCACAAGACTTGGCGCAAGCCAAAGCCCCAATAGGACGCCGGGTATCAACAGCATTGTCGCCAGAGCCTGATTAGAGCCAAATTGGACGTGTCGCGGTTTGCTGCCGCTCCTTTGATAGCATTTATTGCAGCAAAGGAGACGAACTATGGGACTGAAACGGACGGACGAA
>NZ_JBQERN010000057.1:0-559 GCF_056535105.1 Ruegeria sp. O5
TCAAAAGGCATCCTGGCCCGCACACAGGCCTGGCGCAGCAGGTAATCCACACAAAAAACTCAATACCCCCGCAGATCACATATCTGCGGGGAGAGGTAGCCGCGGGGAATCGGACCAGTTTTTAAGGTGGATCGAATGATGAGAGAGACAACTCAGAATGGCTCGAGAAAGAACCGCTCTCGTGAACTCAAAGCCAAGGTCGCGCTTGAAGCGATCCGTGCGGAAATGACGCTTGCTGAACTGTCGAAGACGTACGGTGAGACGTGTCGCAAACTATCGGTCCGGATTGACGAGCATATATGCAGCGATGTTTGTTGTTTGCGTTTTGCTCTCCAACAGGTTTCCGCATGATTTCTTTGATAGGCTGTCATTTCCCCAAGGATGCAAACTTGTACGTAGATTTCTTCTACCTACAGTACACGGTTTCCCATCAGGGCCTTGAAGAGATCATGGCTGAACGCGGTATGTGTGGACGTGTCGCGGTTTGCTGCCGCTCCTTTGATAGCATTTATTGCAGCAAAGGAGACGAACTATGGGACTGAAACGGACGGACGAATTT
>NZ_JBQERN010000058.1:0-516 GCF_056535105.1 Ruegeria sp. O5
CAATCTCTTCGGGCTTCGGTCGCTTGTTTGCCATTCGTGGTCCTCCGTTTCCTAAACATAGCGGTGGACCAGTTCAGTTGGGGAGGCTCAGGTTGCCGCCACCAGTGCGCCCAGATGCCCAAGAAATTTGGAAAGAGTAGAACATGACACATTGGACTTTTGTTGCTGCCATTGGGTGCCTCATTGCTGGCGCGTTCCTTTGGCAGTTTATCTTTCACAGAGACGTTTCCACGATTAAAAAAAGAATTGTCGGTCGCACGAAGAGTTTCAGATGTTGGCTGCGGGTCAGCAATTTCTGCAATCTGGTGAGCAATCCGGCAACACTGCAACCCTCGTCTGCAAGGCGGTCTTTGTGGCAGCTTGGCCGATCTTCATCATCATCGGCTTCGTTAACGCCCGAGTGCTCGGCAACTGAGATAGGTGAACTGGACGTGTCGCGGTTTGCTGCCGCTCCTTTGATAGCATTTATTGCAGCAAAGGAGACGAACTATGGGACTGAAACGGACGGACGAATTT
>NZ_JBQERN010000059.1:0-508 GCF_056535105.1 Ruegeria sp. O5
ACTCAGCATTGGGCTGGAAAAGCCCTGTCGCATTCGAAAGGAAAGTGGCTTAAACGAGCACTTGGGGCGGCACAAAAACGGGACAGGTCCACTGATTGTGAAGCCAATTGGTGGACATAGCGATGACGTGCTACAGCGAAAGTGCAGCGTCAGTGGACTTCAATCCGAAGTAAAGAAACAACCCGTTCGGCGAGTTTTGTCCGCTTACCGGACGTATGCATGCGCAGAGTTCAAATCACTTAGCAACGGCAGGTAAGGGCTCCTCGCGACCAATTGATTGGATTTGGGTAAGCTTCTTCTGTTGCCCGTTCAACACACGTCTATTACGTTTCGCTTGCTTCCACAGTGCTTCCACGGGCTGTGGCACAAAACAAAAAGCCTCGCGTGATGCGAGGCTAAGTGTTTGATATCTGACTTGAAGTATTGGTTGCGGGAGCAGGATTTGAACCTGCGACCTTCAGGTTATGAGCCTGACGAGCTACCGGGCTGCTCCATCCCGCGTCAGAGT